>NZ_JASJWL010000001.1:0-251068 GCF_035019225.1 Pseudomonas sp. CCC4.1
AGATGTGTATAAGAGACAGCTCGCGAAGGTCGTTCGCGAGCAGGCTCGCTCCCACAATAGGTCAGGGTATCTAAACGTATCTGTGTTGACCTGTTACAAAGCACTGCGTAGCCTTGCGCGTTCGAGGTTCTTCGCAGCGCGAAGCTAAGAAGGGAACGCGGTATGCCGCGGCTGCCCCCGCAACTGTAAACGGTCGTTGATCTTGCAATGCCACTGCTTCACAGGCGGGAAGGCGCAAGGTAGGTATCAGCCGTAAGCCAGGAGACCTGCCTCGTAACAGATTCTTACTTCAACCGGGCGGGGTGATCCGGTGGCGAAGACTGACCGCGCACTGCTTGCGGCCGTCGTCCCGTATGCCCGCCGTTTTGCCAAAGGGCATCCGATGAAAACACTGGCCAAAACCCCCGTCACTATCGTTACCGGCTTTCTCGGTTCGGGCAAGACTACCTTGCTGCGTCATATGCTGGACAACGCCAACGGCCGTCGCATTGCAGTGATCGTCAACGAATTCGGCGAACTGGGTATCGATGGCGAAATCCTCAAGCAATGCGCTATTGGCTGCACCGAAGAAGAGGCCAAGGGACGCGTCTATGAACTGGCCAATGGCTGCCTGTGCTGCACGGTGCAGGAAGAATTCTTCCCGGTGATGCGTGAGCTGGTGGCGCGCCGTGGCGATATCGACCATATCCTTATCGAAACCTCGGGCCTGGCCCTGCCAAAGCCGTTGGTTCAAGCCTTCCAGTGGCCGGAAATCCGCAGCGCCTGCACAGTTGACGCGGTGATTACCGTGGTCGACAGCCCGGCGGTGGCGGCTGGCACTTTCGCGGCCTTCCCGGATCAGGTAGATGCCCAGCGCAAGCTCGACCCTAACCTGGACCACGAGTCGCCGCTGCACGAGCTGTTTGCTGACCAACTGGCCAGTGCCGATCTGGTGATTCTCAACAAGGTTGACTTGATCAGCCCTGAAGACCTGGCCCGTGTACGTGCCGAAGTGGCTGAAGAACTGCCACCGGCGGTCAAGATCATCGAAGCCAGCAGCGGTCGCTTGCCGCTGGACGTGCTGCTGGGCCTGGAGACGGGTTCGGAAGACCATATCGATGGCCGCCACAGCCATCACGACCATCATCACGATGGCGATGATGACCACGACGACCACGATCACGATGCCTTCGACTCGATCTCTATCGAGCTGCCTCAGGCAGAGGAGCGCGCGCTGATGGATGCTCTGAGCCAACTGGTGGTCAAGCACGGCATTCTGCGGGTCAAGGGCTTTGCCGCGATTCCGGGCAAACCGATGCGCTTGCTGATCCAGGGCGTGGGCACGCGCTTTGACAAGCACTTCGATCGCGCCTGGGGCAGCGACGAAGCGCGTACCACCAAACTGGTGCTGATCGGCCAGGACCTGGACGCGGCCCTGCTCGAGTCCACCCTGCGTACAGCATTGAGCGCCTAAACCATGCATTTGCTCAGGACCCAGCCCGGCGGCTTTGTAGCGGACGACAATATTGCCGACCTCGGCCAGACCCCCGCCGAGCTGGTGATCCTGTGCAGCGGTGATTCAAGCCTGGCCCTGCTCGCCGAAGCGGCGCAGCAGTTGCCTGACGATTATCCAAGCCTGCGTCTGGCCAACCCGATGCAGGTGCAAAACCACGGCTCGGTCGACCTGTATGTCGATGAGGTCCTGCAACACGCCAAGGTTATTTTGTTGTCGCTGCACGGTGGCATCGGCTACTGGCGCTACGGCATTGAACGGCTGGTGCAACTGGCTGAACGCGGTGTGACCCTGATTCTGGTGCCCGGGGATGACCGCCCCGACCCGGAACTGGGCGCTCTGAGCACGGTACCCGCCGAACAGGCGGAGCGGCTCTGGCACTTTTTGCGCCAGGGCGGGCGGCATAACGCCCTGCAGCTTTATCGTTGCCTGGCCAGCCAATGGCTGGGCCGCGACTATGCCTGGGACGAACCGCACACCTTGCCCCGTACTGCCATTTATCATCCGGCCCATTCCAGCCCTGCACTGCAGGACTGGCAAGGCGACTGGCAGCCGGGCCAACCGGTGGCGGCGCTCTTGTTCTATCGCTCGCATTTGCAGGCGGCCAATACGGCATTTGTCGATGTGTTCTGCCAGCGACTGCAGGCGGCAGGGCTAAATCCGCTGCCGATTGCGGTCGCCAGCCTGAAGGAGCCGGGCTGCCTGGCGGTGGTACAGGACTTGCTCGATGAAGTTGGCGCAGGGGTCATTCTCAATACCACCGGGTTTGCCCAGTCCAGCCCGGAAGCTCCGCATTTGCGCCCGTTTCGCCGCAATATCCCGGTGATCCAGGCCATTTGTGCCCAGGACAACCAGCCCGGCTGGCAAGCCAGCGAGCAGGGTCTGGGCCCGCGGGACCTGGCCATGCACATTGCCTTGCCGGAACTGGACGGGCGGATCATCAGCCGGCCGATCAGCTTCAAGGACCTGGCGTGGCGCAGTGAGCGCAGTCAGTCGGATGTGGTGTGTTACAGAGCGCATCCCGAACGGATGGATTTTGTCGCAGAACTGGCACGGCGCTGGGTGGAGCTGGCACGTGTGCCGAACCCGCAAAAGCGTATCGCCCTGATCCTGGCCAACTACCCGACCCGCGATGGCCGTATCGGCAATGGCGTAGGGCTGGATACCCCGGCTGCGGCGCTGAATATTTTGCGCGCCTTGCAGGGCGAAGGCTACCCGGTGGCTGCTGAGCTCCCGGATACCGGCACCGCGTTGATTCAAGCTCTGTTGGGCGGTGTTAGCAACGACCTCGACAGCCTCGACCTGCGCCCGTGCCATCAAAGCCTTGGGCTGGATGAATACCAGGCGATGTTTAATCGTCTTCCAGAAGCCAATCGCCAGGCGGTGATTGAGCGTTGGGGCGAGCCACAGCACGACCCGATGTTTCGCAGCGGTCGCCTGATGATTGCCGGGCTGCGTTTTGGCCTGACCTTTGTCGGCATTCAACCGGCGCGGGGATATCAGGTCGATGCCAGTGCGGTCTACCATGACCCGGACCTGGTACCGCCCCATGCTTATCTGGCGTTTTATTTCTGGCTGCGCAACACCTACGGCGCCCATGCGGTGGTGCATGTGGGCAAGCATGGCAATCTGGAATGGTTGCCGGGCAAGGGCGTCGGGCTGTCTGAACACTGCTGGCCGGATGCTATTTTGGGCCCCATGCCCAACGTCTATCCGTTTATCGTCAATGATCCGGGTGAGGGCGCACAGGCCAAGCGCCGGACCCAGGCGGTCATTATTGACCACTTGATGCCGCCGCTGACCCGGGCCGAAACCTATGGCCCTCTGCGTGACCTGGAGCTGCTGGCCGACGAGTATTACGAAGCGCAACTGCTTGATCCGCGCCGGGCGCGGGAGTTGCAACGGGATATTCTCAAGCTGGTGCGCGATACCCATATCGACCGCGAGCTGCAACTGGACGCACACCTCGACAGCGACAGCGATGCCGCAATCTGGCTACCACGGCTGGATACCTACCTGTGCGACCTCAAGGAATCGCAAATCCGCGACGGCCTGCATATTTTTGGTGAATCGCCTGCCGGGCGTCTGCGCATCGACACCTTGCTGGCATTGCTGCGCATCCCCCGCGGTGATGGACGCGGGGCGCAATCAAGCGTGCTGCGGGCGTTGGCCAAAGCCTTCGGGCTGAGTTTTGATCCGCTGGACTGTGCGCTGGCCGAGCCCTGGACGGCACGTCGCCCCGCGCCTTTGCAAGCAGTCAGCGAGGCGCTGTGGCGCACCGCAGGCGATACCCGCGAACGTCTGGAACTGTATGCTGCGCATCTGATCGAGCAGGCGTTGGCGGGCACGTTGCAATTGCCCGACACCGAGCAATGGAGCGAAGTGCGAGGGATTTTTGAGGCGTTGCTTGGGGTTGTTGCACCGCGTCTGGATGCCTGCGGCCCGGCCGAGATGCAGGGTCTGCTCGATGCTCTGGCGGGGCGTTTTGTCCCTGCCGGCCCCAGTGGTGCACCGAGCCGCGGGCGCCTGGACGTACTGCCTACCGGGCGTAATTTCTTTTCCGTGGATGTACGCAACTTGCCCACCACCACGGCCTGGCGTATCGGTTTTCAGTCGGCCAACCTGATTCTTGAGCGTCATTTGCAGGACCACGGCGATCACCTGCGTCAGCTCGGCCTGTCGGTATGGGGCACTGCGACCATGCGCACCGGCGGTGATGATATCGCCCAGGCCATGGCGCTGATGGGCGTGCGCCCGGTGTGGGCCACGGGTAGCCAGCGGGTGGATGACTTTGAAATCCTCCCGGTGAGCCTGCTGGACCGGCCGCGGGTGGACGTGACCTTGCGTGTATCCGGGTTCTTCCGTGATGCCTTTGCCAATCTTATTCGCCTGTTCGATGCCGCTGTTCAGGCGGTGGCGGCGCTGGACGAACCTGATGACCTGAATCCGCTCGCGGCAAAAGTGCGCAGCGAGCGTGAACAGCTGGAGCGCGAAGGGCTGGCCCCGGAACTGGCGGCCCGTCAGGCGGGCTGGCGGGTGTTTGGTGCCAAACCCGGGGCTTACGGTGCCGGGGTACAGAACGCAATCGATGGGCGTTTGTGGCAAAGCCGCGACGACCTGGCCGAGGTGTATCTGAACTGGGGCGGTTATGCCTATGGCGGCGCCGATGAAGGCACGGCGGCCCGCGGTCAGTTTGCCCAGCGATTGGGGCAGATGCAGGCGGTGGTACAAAATCAGGACAACCGTGAACATGACCTGCTCGATTCCAATGACTACTACCAGTTTCAGGGCGGCATGCTGGCGGCGGTAGAGAGCTTGCGTGGGGAGGCCGCAGCCAGCTACCACGGCGACCACAGCCAGCCGGATCTGCCGAAGATCCGTACGCTCAAGGAAGAGTTGAACCGGGTTATCCGATCCCGTGCGGCCAACCCGAAATGGATAGAAGGGGTCAAACGCCATGGTTACAAAGGCGCATTTGAAATGGCCGCTACCCTGGACAACCTGTTTGCCTTTGATGCAACCACGCACCTGATCGATGATCATCAATATGCATTGCTGGCGGATGCCTATTTGCTGGACCCGGATACCCGTGAGTTTGTGCGTGAGCACAACCCGCATGCCCTGCGCGACATGACTGAACGCATGCTCGAAGCGCAGCAGCGCGGGCTGTGGAGTGAACCGGGGGAGTATCAAGCGGCGCTGGAGAATCTGTTGCTGGATATAGAGGAAGAGTAACCAGGCAACCCTCACCCTAACCCTCTCCCGGAGGGAGAGGGGACTGATCGGGGGATGTTCAGGATTTATACCTCACCAAAAATCGGCCCCCTCTCCCTTTGGGAGAGGGCTGGGGTGAGGAGCTTTTGAGGCCGATCAATATTCTAAAATCTGGAGCCCGAAAACATGACTGACACCCCACATTTCCCGTTATCGGCGGTGGTCGGCGCGGACTCATTGAAACTGGCGCTGTGCCTGACCGCCATTGACCCGAAAATTGGCGGCGTACTCATCGAAGGCCCGCGCGGCATGGCCAAGTCGACGCTGGCACGCGGTCTGGCCGACCTGCTTGCCAGCGGCCAGTTTGTCACCTTGCCGTTGGGCGCAACCGAAGAGCGTCTGGTTGGTACCCTCGACCTGGATGCCGCACTGGGCCAGGGCAAGGCGCAGTTCTCCCCGGGGGTGCTGGCCAAGGCCGACGGCGGCGTGCTCTACGTCGATGAAGTCAACCTGCTTGCCGACCATCTGGTGGACGTGCTGCTGGACGTGGCAGCGAGCGGCACCAATGTGGTCGAGCGTGATGGTATCTCCCATCGGCATGCTGCGCGTTTCGTGCTGATTGGTACCATGAATCCGGAAGAAGGCGAGTTGCGCCCGCAGTTGCTCGACCGCTTCGGCCTGAATGTGATGCTCAGCGGCCAGCCGCAACCGGAAGAACGCAGCGAAATCATCCGCCGGCGCCTGGCCTTTGACGCTGATCCGCAGAAGTTTTGCGCGCAATGGGATGAGGCGCAAACGACCTTGCGCGAGCGCTGCCAGCAGGCCCGTGAACGGCTGGGCAGCATCGCTCTGGATGATCAGTCTCTGGCTGTTGTAACTGAGCGCTGTTTTGCCGCCGCGGTGGATGGCATGCGTGCCGACCTGGTCTGGCTGCGCGCAGCGCGGGCCCATGCCGCCTGGCGCGGGGCCACGGCCATCAGCCTGGACGATATTGATGCCGTGGCCGAGTTTGCCTTGCGTCATCGCCGCCGAGAACCTAAAGGCCAGGCGTCAACACCACCACCGCAGTCACCCCCTCAGGCCAGCAATGCTTCGCCTCAATCGGGGCAGGGCCAGTGGGGCGAACTGCCTGCACAGGTGCAACCCATGGGCGCGCGCCGTGAAGTGCCGAGCTGGCCAAAAAAGCCCTAGGCATCCGCCCCCGTTCTGCAGTGGGGGCGGATGCCAGGCCCCGGTCAGGTCAGCTCTCTGCGGGCAGGCAAGGCGCAAGCCGCAGCGCCGGCAGCGGGATGATCGACTGGGTGAAAACCCTGCTCGGCGGTCGTCCCCGGCTGCACGCTGATCTGGCCTGGAAAACCCGGCAAAGTGCAGCGCCGGAACTCTGGCTGGTGGTGGTGGATGCGTCTGCTTCAACCCGTCGCCATCAGGCGCTGAGTGACGCCAAGGGGCTGCTGGCCCAACTGTTTGAAGATGCGTATCGCCAGCGGGTGCGGGTGGCGGTGATGACGGTCAGCGCAAAGGCGCCGCAGTGGCAGGTCATCGGCTCCAAGGCGTCTGCTGCCTTGAATGACTGGTTGCAGGGCTTGGGTGCTGGAGGCGGGACGCCTTTGCTGGAGGCCTTGCAGGAAGTCGCTGACTGGCTTGAAAGGCGCCGCAAACAGTGTCCAGAGGAACAACAGCGCTTTTTACTGTTGACCGATGGCCGACTGAAAGAGTGGTCAACGCTGCCGGCCATTGACTGCCCGGGACTGTTGATCGATATCGAGCGTGGCCCGCTTCGTTTGGGCCGCTCGCGTCAAATGGCCGCCGAGTTGAATGCAGAGTATGTACACATTGATGGCTGATTATTTGTGGGAGCTGGTCAACCAGCTCCCAAATCAGTCAGCCGCTTCTCAAGCAGGCATGACCCAAGGCTGCAGGGTGTAGCCTTCGCTGCTGATCTCGGCGCGGGCTTGTGCCAGCAGGCTTTCCAGCTGAGCGGCGTCAGCGCAGGCGCTGCGCGGGATCTGTTTGCGGCCGATACGGGTATTGGTGCGATCGATAACAGTCAGGCTCAACTCGCCATGACCATCCTGTGCAGCCCAGGCAACGCATTGAAAAGGTTCAAAAGCGTGGCCGGCAATCAAAAGAGCTTCGTTGAAACGGAGCGGGGCGTTCATAGGGTGTTCTCTCAAGTATGCCCATCAAGTGATTAACCGTCGGCTGGGCTTACCGTTCGGTTGGTTACTTGTACTGATGACTTTAGAGGGGCATCAGGTCACACACTTTCGTCATATTTTTAAAAGTTTTTTTATATGACTGATCCAGATCAATTTTCAGTGAGTGTATCTATCGCCCCTGCTCTTGGAACGAGGCTGTACAGTTTGATTGGCTATTAGGGTTATAAACAAACGATCCAGAAAGCGCCCAATGGCTTGCTAAGGTTACGCGTAAGTTGAACAAGGGACTGTTTTTAATGCTGTTTTATGTTTTTCTGGCGCCAAGGAACAGTCATGCTTGCAATGTCCTCTCCCCGACGTCTGCTGGTGGTCGATCCCTGTGCGGATTGTCATGAATTGCTCCCCGGTCTGCGAACCATAGGCTGGGCGGTCGACAGCTGCACTCTGGCAACCGTTGTTGACCGCTCTTGCGATGTTGGCCTGTTCAGGCTGCAACCTTTTCATCTGGAACGTCCCGAAGCGGTAAAAGACATGATCAGTCGCAGTGGTACCGAGTGGATTGCGGCGCTCACCCCTGACGTACTGAAAATGAACAATGTGGGGGATTTTGTCTGCGAATGGTTTTTTGACTTTCACACCTTGCCCTTTGACGTCTCCCGGGTCCAGGTCACACTCGGCCGGGCCTTTGGCATGGCGTGCCTGCGAGGGCAAACTTCAACCCCGTCCGATGTACAGGAAGATGAACTGCTGGGTGACAGCCGATTGATGCGGGACCTGCGCATGACGGTGAGCAAATTTGCACCCACCCAGTCGCCCATCCTGATTCGCGGCGAGAGCGGTACGGGCAAGGAACTGGTCGCCCGCACACTGCACCGTCAATCCCAGCGCAACGGCAAACCCTTTATTGCAATCAATTGCGGCTCCATTCCCGACCACTTGATCCAGTCTGAGCTGTTCGGCCATGAAAAGGGCTCCTTCACCGGCGCCCATCAGCGCAGGGTTGGACGCATTGAGGCCGCGAATGGCGGTACGCTTTTTCTGGATGAAATTGGCGATCTGCCGTTGGAATTACAAGCCAGCCTGTTACGCTTTTTGCAGGAAAAACACATCGAGAGAGTCGGCGGCAACCAGCCGATCCCCATCGATGTTCGTATTCTGGCAGCGACCCATGTTGATCTCGAGGCGGCAGTCGCCAACGGTCAATTTCGTGAAGACCTGTATTACCGCCTCAACGTGTTGCAATTAACCACCGCCCCCTTGCGAGAGCGACATGGTGACCTGGCCATGCTGGCCAGTCACTTTGCCCGTTTCTACAGTCTGGAAACAGGCCGTCGCCCGCGTACGTTCAGTGACGAGGCGTTGATTGCCATGGGCAATCATGGCTGGCCGGGAAATGTCCGCGAGCTGGCCAACCGCGTGCGTCGTGGCCTGGTATTGGCCGAAGGGCGGCAGATCGAAGCGCATGATCTGGGCCTGGAGTTGCGCCCGTTGTTGGTCGGCACGATGAACACCCTTGAACAATACAAGGACCGCGCCGAACGCCAGGCACTGTGCGAGGTGCTGGACCGGCACAGCGACAATTTGAGCATGGCCGCCAAGGTGCTTGGGGTTTCGCGGCCGACATTTTATCGGTTACTGCACAAGCATCACATTCGTTAAAAACAGCAAAAGGCCCCCAGCGCTCAAGCGCGGAGGGCCTTTTGCTGTTTAGAAGTAGTAAGGGAATTTCAGGCTGAAGGTGAAGTCTGGCGCATCGTCGGTCAAGCCTATGGACAGGTTGGGCACGATGGTCAGGTTATCGGTCGCTGCTACGGTCATGCCGATATTGAAGTAACCGGCGTTGGCATCACTGGTGGTAACTGTTTGCCAGTCACCGCCATCCTGCTTGAGTTTGCTCTTTTTCTGAATCAGGTCGGAGACGGAAAACGACATACTCATTTTTTCGTTGAGGGCAAAAGCAACCCCTGCGCCAATCTGGAAGCTGTCACCCAGTTTGACCTTGCCAGGCTGCTTCAGGTTTTGCGTGGAACTGATGTCGTCAAATGACTCTTCAAGGTTATGGGTATACGAGAGAGAGCCGAACAGCACAGCTGGGTCGAAGGTCTTGACCAGGGAAATGGCAGGGCTGATCGACCACACACCATTGCCGGTGGGCAGGTCTTCAGGGACAAACAAGTTGGTGTTTTCAGAGGCTTTGACCAGTTTGATGCCAAACGGGTCCTTGCCGGTGGGGGCCTTGACCCGCACGCTGAAGACTGCATCCGGGGTATTGACCGACTCGTCGAGGAACTTGTACGCGACTCCGAAGTTGACGTCGCCAATGGTCGGGTCGCGGGTGACCGTTTGCTCTGAAGTGGCTTGCGCATCACCGCCGTTGGCCCCGCCGGACTGGTAAGTACTCTCGCGGTAAATCACCGGAACGTTAACGTCAAACTGCCAGCGGTTATCCAGGTTATAGCGTCCGGTGAGGTCAAGGGTCCAGTTGTCGGCCTTGATCCGGTCGAGGTTGAGGTTGCCCAGGAAAATTGAATCCAGCGCCAGAAAACCATTGAGAATCAGCTGGCGTGTGTCATAACGCGAATAGGTAATACCCGTTTCGAGGCTGAACTTGCCGCCGCCGAAAAAGCCGCTGGCTTCATCGTAGAGGTTGACCACACTCTGGGCGGGGGCGGAGTCATCCTTGAGCGCGGCGCCATAAGAGCTGCCTTGTGCAGCGGTACTGGTGCCACTGGCAGCCGTAACGTTCTGGTTGCCCTTCATGTCGGCCGGTGATTTGGCCAGGCGCCTGGGTTGCGGCGTCGCAGGCTGATCCTCAACTTCACGCACCCGTTGCTCAAGCACTGCCAGGGCTTTTTGCTGTTGTTCGTAACGTTGGCGAAGCTCCATAAGTTCTTGTTTTAGTAGCGCTAGATCGGCATCAGCCGCTGCATATAACAGGGGTGACGGGAATATAGTGCTCATACATACAACTGCGCGAAAGGTTATCGATCGATGCATGAAATAAGCCGTCCAGATAAGCCAAGTTGTAGAGCCTGAGCCTAGTTCAATAACCCATATTGCGAAGGCCTTTTAATTGATTGAGGTTGCAATCGAGCGCGCCGGGGCTGGGCAGGTTGTTACCCAGCACCACGTTAAGTTGTGCCATGTTATTGACCCTATTACCGCCGCCCAGCAAAGTAGTGCTTTGCAATACGCCACCCTGGGCGATTTGCTGCAGTGAGTTGCCTTGATTGTTGTTGGCCTGGATGGCCAGCTGAACGCCCCCAGCCGTGGCCGAGACGGTCACATTGCCCGCACCAGCAGCCTGGGTGATGGACGTATTGGTCGTGAGTAAAACCCCTTGCTGGTTGACCACGGGGGCCTGGTCGGCCTCGCTGACATTGATGTCGACGTTGTTATAGGCGCTGTTGTTGTCACCCGCAGCCCGAACGCTCTGGGTGACGCCCTGGGCTGTGGTCAGGCCCGCACCACCGGTAACCGAACCAGTGCCGTTTGAGCCAGGGGCACCGTTACCGGCAGAACTGTAAGTGGACACGTAAAACTTGGGTTCAATGGTGTTTTGCACATACATGGAAGTACTGGCGCCGACTACGCCACCATTGCTGCTGGTCCAGGTACTGTTCATCACGATGCCGAAACTGATGATCCGCCCGGGCATCACATAGCGGCCGCGCAACTCGGCCATTTCAGTGTCTTTCAATTCAACCGGTTTAAAGGACGCCGCCTGGGCGTGCAGGCTGGTCGCAAGGCATGCGGCAATCAGCCAAATGGAAGTATTCATGTACGGCTCCTGGAGCGTCGGGCCCCGTAGTCATGATTGACGCACCTTAAAAAAAGTCGCTTTGGATAAAACCGAAGTCCATGAGTTCTGCGTCTTTGACCGGGTTAAACCCGTCGAGCTGGTTTTTTGCGGTCAGCGGGGCAGGCGGGGTCAATAACGCATTGGTCTTGTCGTAACCGGGGCCGATGATGGCAAACACAATGCCATTCCAGCCTTTGAGGAAATCTGCGTGGGAGTAGCGCTTGTGCCCCAGTACAGGGTCGCCGATATACACCCAGTCTTTTTGCGCGCGTTGCAGCACCACAAAGTGCTTGTAGCCACGGATGTCCAGTAGCACCACAACGGGTATGTTCACGCTTTCAAGGCTCTGCGCCGGAATTCGGTAACCCCGGGCGCGCATGCCGATGCTCTCAACGTAGCGCTTCATGTCGAGCATTGAGAAGCCCTGGGTGCGAACCAGATCCTGATCAGCGTTTTGCAGCATCCCCTTGATGATCTGGTCTTCGTTGACGTCCAGCCAATAGGCCTGACGCAGCACGGTGGCGAGCGCCGCAGCGCCGCAACTGAAATCGGTTTTTTGTTCAACGATATCCGCAAAGCGCCTTTCACGAATGCTCTGCACCTGCTTGAACACCAGGTTGCCGCCAGGCAGGGCAGCGATTGGCATCTGTGCGGCATGGGCCATTGCGCTCAGGCCGAGGAAGAGGGTGAGGGCGACAATACGCATGATTGATACGCCTGAATAAGGAAAAAGGGTCTCATAAACGAGACCCTTCTTTAGCGTCGCGACTACATGCAGACCTTGCAGCCGGCAGCGATGGACAGCGAGTTGCTTTGTTGGTTGCCGGTACCTGCCGCAATATTGGCACCGCCATTACCCGAGTAGCCATTGAACGAATG
This sequence comes from Pseudomonas sp. CCC4.1, assembly GCF_035019225.1. Lineage (NCBI taxonomy): Bacteria > Pseudomonadati > Pseudomonadota > Gammaproteobacteria > Pseudomonadales > Pseudomonadaceae > Pseudomonas > Pseudomonas sp. CCC4.1. The sequence goes on from NZ_JASJWL010000001.1 coordinate 12,047, forward strand.
GTCCATGGTGGCGTTGTTGACGACAGGGGTTTTGTTGTTCCAGCCCGACCCTTGATTCCAGGTATTCACATTGCTCAGGTAAGACGCACCGGCTTCGTTGATCACCGACAGGTTGTTCGAGGTTTGCGAGGCGGTTGCCCCGGCGCTGGCGATACGACCATTGGATACGGCGATGGCCAGGTTGTTTTTCTGTTGGTTGAACTCGCCCGAAGCAACGTTTATGCCGACGTTACCCGAACTGCCATTGGCCGAGCTTTTGATCGAGGCGTTGTTTTGTGCGCCATAGTTGTGCGAGTTGTTGTGGCTGTTGGTCTGGGTGGCGCTGGTCAGGGACGCAGCGGTACCAAACACAAAGCTCTCGTCTGAAGTGGCGATCGCTACGGCGTTGTCTTGCTGGTTGCCGGAGCCGGAAGCGGCGTTCGCGCCCATGTTGCCTTCAGACCCTTTGATCGAGTCCTTGATGGTTGCATTGTTTTCGACCGCCTTGTTGGTCACTTTGTTGTTGTGACTGTTTTGCACGTCAATCACGACTGCAGCGGCGGCGGCATTAGGGTCAAGGGTGTATGCAGGCGGTGTCGATGGAGGCGGCGGATTGTTGTTGCCGTTGCCGTTGCCGTTACCGTTGGCTTGAGCAGATACGGCCACCAGTGTTGCCAGAGCGAAAGCCAGTGGCTTCAGAGCGATTGACGGTTTCATGGTGTTTCTCCGTGCATCATTAGTTGGGTTAAGTGTTGGCACTTTCCAATTGCACTGCGTTGTTGCCGGGTCAGTCAGCAACCCGGATATTCAGGGTGTTAGCCATGCGGTTCCCCACCCCTGCACTCTGGTTCAACTGCACCACCCCTCGGCTGCCGGTGAAGGCCTGATCGCTGGTAACGATCTGGCGACTGCCGCTGGCGGGGGATGCGGTACCCGAGTCTGGAAGCAGCGCCACGTTCTGCTGGGACAAGGCGCTGTCGTCGATACCTTGCGGCCGGGCACTGATGCTGACCCGCACGGCATTGACCATCTGGTTATTGGCTCCGGCTGACTGGTTGATACCGATCACGCCGCTGCCATTACTGAAGGAATTGCCACCGATAGTTGCCCGGGCATTGAGCGAGGTGTCGGCGGGGGTATTGAGTTTCTGGGTCACTGCAGTCGTAGCGCGTGCCTCGGTGCCGATGGCAATTGCACGGATATTGACTTGCTGTTGCTGATCGCCAGAGGCCTGGTTAAGCGAGACATTGCCATGGTAGTTGGCCCCCGAATCCTTGATCGTGGCGTTGTTATCGGAAGCCGCCACAGCGAAGGAGGTGACCAGCAGCGCGGCAATCAGTGCAGGCAGGCGGCAGGCAATCATGTTATTTCCCCTGGCCCAGGGCAGAGAGCGGGCGCATCCCTTGGCTAATGCTGTTGCCAATCGTGCCGGAAATGCTGTTTGCGCTGCCGCCAGCATGACCATTGCTCATGCCTGGCAGGCCGTTGCTGGTGGTGAGGCCGGGCAGTGTGTTACCACTGGGCATAATGGACCGGGTGATCGCAGTTCCGCTGCTGACGCTGGCAAAATCACCATCGCTCAGCTCACGGGTTGCACCCATGACTTGAACCAAGGGGCTGGCATTGACGGTTAGCGGGTCAGGATCGGGATGCATGGGCGGATTGCCCACCGCATGGGGTTGCACGGTACGGGTAAGCACTATCTCGCCATTACCGGCGCCCTGAACAACGGCGCACCAGCCCAGCAAGGCGCTCAGGCTGCAAGCCATCAGCAGGTGACCATTACCACAACATGCGTGCCCCATGACTGTGCTCCCTTATCGACGCTGGCCCTGGCAAGCGTGATAGGAAGAGAGCATGAGCTGTGCCATTTCTAATTTAATGTTTGAAAACAACAGCACACAGCACGATGACTGTTCCGGGCGGGATCAGGTGTAACGAACATGAGATGTCAGTGTGCAGCCCCGGCCCTTGTACAATAAGGGCCGGGTTGCAAATTACGTGGGGCAGGGGGGTGTCTCGTTAACCTTACAGTTGCGCAAAGTCGTGCCTCAAACCAATGTTTTAGAGGCTTCACGAAATTTTCATGTAACAGCAACGGACATTGGCAAGAAGCTGAAAGCATTAAGTAACTCGCTTGCCAGTTGTTTGTTGTAAACAACCTAACTTATGGACTAATACTGTCTGAGCAAGTTTCCCGACTACCCATTAATTGTTCGACTGCGGCGCAGGCATGCTGTTGCCGGGCCTGCCAGTCGCCGGTTATCACTTGTACGGTTTGTTGATGATCGGTGAGCCAGTCAAGACTGGCCGCAAAAAACGCCTGGCGTTCCGCCAGTGAGGGTTGGCAGCGTTGACCGTCAGCGGTCCACTCCACATCGTCGGGGGACAGCAGCAAATGCAGGTCGTAGTGGCGCTTGAGCAGTTCAGTTTCAAGCCACTGTGGGCAGTCACCAAACAGGGTCTGGCTCCAGAGGATATTGCTGAGTAAATGGGTATCCAGAATCAGCAGCGCGGGGTGTTGGGCGCGCGCTTCGTCTTCCCAGCGAAGCTGCCCGAGAGCGATGTCCGGAATATCGGCCAGGCAGGTCTCGCGAGGGTTTTGCTCGATAAAGTAGCGCACATACTCGCCCACCATGGTGCCGCCAAAGCGCTGCTGCAATAACGCAGCGAGCCAGCTCTTGCCACTCGACTCCGGCCCCGCCAGAACGACCACCTTCATGTGCGCAGCGCCGGGTCGCGGCGCCAGTCACGCCAGCCTTGAATGGCTATCAGGGTAAACAACGCGTACAGGCCGGCGGTGAAGTACAGGTCCTGCCAGGCAAAAAAGCCGATATAAAGCACATCGATGACACACCACAATGCCCAACACTGCAGGCGTTTTTGCGCCATCCATAATTGGGCAACCAGACTGAAGGCTGTCAGCGTGGCATCTGACCAGGGGAAAGTGGAATCGGTCCAATGGGCCATTGAGGCGCCGAGAACCACGCTGCCGATGGCGCCTGCAATCACCCCGCCCAGCACTTGCAATGGGCTTAACCGGCTGACGACACGGCCTTCATGCTGTGCCCCTGCGCGTGTCCACTGCCACCAGCCATAGACTTGCAACAGGGCAAAAAATACCTGCAGGAGCATGCCTGAATACAGTTTGATCTCGAAGAAGATCCAGCTGTAGAGCAGCACCATCACCAGACCGATGGGCCAGCACCAGGGGTTCTGTTTGACTGTCAACCAGACAGCAATGACGCCGAGTGCGGCGGCAAACAGTTCAAGCCCTGACATTGGGATTCCTTGGGGAGAGAGAAGGGCGGGGATTGTACCTGCAGGCGCACTGTTTGTGCTCTGGCGTTTTGCCGTAGTTGTGGGAGCGGGGTTGCCCGCTCCCACAGGATCAAGGCCGATGCAGCAACACATAGTCGTTCTTGTCGAAACGACCGCTCAGCGTCGGGGCAATATTACCCAGGTCACTGCCTTGCAAGGCCTCATAGTCCTTGCGATCCATGATGATCCAGGCCGGAGCCGGCAATGCTGCCAGTTCAGCGGATGACTGGGTGAACAGCGGTAGCAGATCACGATCCACGTTAACCATGAACTTGATCGCCTTGGCGTCCTTGCCCATGCCATGCAGTACTACTGGGGCCGGAGCCTGGTCGATCAGTTGCATGGCCTTGAGGGTAAAGGTACGCGTATCGTAAAGGCTGCGCTCTGCAGGTTCGAAGACCATGATATAGCTGCTCCACATCGCCAGCACCGCACAGGTTGCCAGCCCCGCAACACGCCATTGGGCTTTGAACAGTACGCCAACGGCCAGAACCTGAAGCACTGCCAGGGCCACGAATATGACGGTCAAGGGTGGCAACTCTTCACCAAAACGCTTGCGTACAATCACCAGACCGATAATCAGTAAACCCGGCAGCAGCAGGAACAACCCCTGAATCAAGCCGCGCAGGCCAGCAAATACCCGCCCGTGCATGACCTGGAACGGGTAGGCCGCAATAATCGCGGCCATCGGTAACATGGGCAGCAGGTAACGGGCCTTTTTGGCCTGGGGAATCGACAGGCCGATCATCACGATCAGGGCTGCACCAACGCAGTACTTGACCAGTTGCAAGGCTGGCCCCGACGGCTTGCGCCCGGTAATCAGGATCGCCAGCAGCACCAAAACGGCCAGCGGATAAGCCAGCGCGTAATTGCCCATGGAACTGGTGAAGTAATACAGCACGCCGCTGGCGCCTTCGGTTCCATCCATGCGTCCTGTCACTTGCATGCGGATGACTTCATGTACAAAAGCCTCACCGCCACTGATCCAGGCCAGCATCAATAACGTGCCAATACACAGGATCAGCAAGACCAGCGCTTGCAGGCCAAAGCTGATCAGGCGCCGCCACTGGCCATTAAGCAGGTAATAGCTGCACAGGATACCGCTGGGAATGACCAGGCCGATCGGCCCGCGCACGGCAAAACCCAGTACCAGCAGGGCCAACAGCCAGAAATGACGGCGTGGTGCCGCAAAGTGATCGTGGGCGTAAGCCAGGTAGAAGGCACTGAAACTGAGCGCTGCCAGCATCTGGTCAAGCGATACCGCACGTGTTTCGGTGATAAAAGTCATGCTCAGCAACAGCAGTGCCACGCTGACCAGCGCCCAGGTGCGCGATTGCGCCGCTACCAGGCGATACATCAAGGTCACAATGCTTGCACTGGCAATGGCCGTAGGTAGCCAAGCTGTCAGGCTGGTGACTTTGCCAAAGGGCAGGGACAGCAGCCAGGTAAGCAGGGTCGAGGTTGCGCTGTAGTCCGCGTAAGGCTGGCCGTAGGTGGTCGGGAAAAAACCGGGGCCGTGACGCAGCATTTCATTGGCGAACATGACAAAGCGCGAATCAAAGCCAATCGCGGCCTCTTGATGGTTGCCCAGGATAAACAGCAGCAAGGCGAGCGCGCCCAGAATCAGCGATTGCCTGCGCAAGGTGAGCAGGGCGGGGGAGGTGAAATCGGCACGCATGTCGAGTTTCCTTGTCTCATCGGGACGCACAAAAAAAACGCCGCCATTGTTGCCAATGGCGGCGCTGCTGAATCATCAAAGGGTTGTTGACCCGACCGGCAAGTTGCACGACTCGCCACGCCCCATCGGGAAGTACTGCAAGCCGGCCTTGGCCAGGCGCTCACCGTCATACAGGTTGCACCCGTCAAAAATCACCGGCGCGCTCAGGCGTTGCTTGATCAGGTCGAAGTCCGGCGCCTTGAATTGCTGCCACTCGGTGCAGACGATCAATGCGTCGGCGCCATTAAGGGTAGATTCCGGTGTGCCCATCAGGCTCAGGCGCGCTTCATCGCCGTAAAGGCGCTGGGTTTCCTGCATGGCTTCGGGGTCGAAAGCGCGCACATTGGCACCCGCAGCCCACAGGGCCTCCATCAATACGCGGCTGGGTGCGTCGCGCATGTCATCGGTATTGGGTTTGAATGCCAGGCCCCACAACGCAAAGGTCTTGCCTTCAAGGTTGCCCTTGAAAAACGCGTTGATGCGTTCGAACAGCTTGTGCTTCTGCCGCTCGTTGATCGCTTCGACCGCTTGCAGCAGATCGCTGGAGCAATTGACCTGCTGGGCACTGTGGATCAGCGCGCGCATGTCTTTGGGGAAGCACGAACCGCCATAGCCGCAGCCAGGGTAGATGAAGTGATAGCCAATGCGCTGGTCGGCGCCAATGCCCAGGCGCACGGCTTCGATGTCGGCCCCAAGGTGCTCGGCCAGTTCGGCGATCTGGTTGATAAAGCTGATCTTGGTCGCCAGCATGCAGTTGGCGGCGTACTTGGTCAGCTCGGCGCTGCGCAGGTCCATGAAAATGATCCGGTCATGGTTGCGGTTGAACGGCGCGTACAGGTCGCGCATGACTTCACGCACTTCTTCACGGGCACAGCCAATGATGATGCGGTCCGGGCGGCGGCAATCAGTGACGGCCGAGCCTTCCTTGAGGAATTCCGGGTTGGACACCACGTCAAATTGCAGCGAGCGTCCGGCCTGCTCCAGGGCCTTGTTGATATGGGCGGTCAGCGCGTCGCCAGTGCCTACGGGCACGGTGGATTTCTCGACCAGGATCAGCGGCTCCTTGCGGTGGCGGGCAACGGCGTCACCCACGGAGAACACCTGGCCAAGATCAGCCGAGCCGTCCTCGCTCGGAGGCGTGCCCACGGCGATAAACAGTACCTCGCCGTGCTCGACAGCGGTTTTTTCATCGCTGGTAAAACGCAGGCGCTTGCTCTCGAGGTTTTCACGCACCAAGGCTGAAAGCCCGGGCTCGAAAATGCTGACGTGACCTTGTTGCAGCGACTCGACCTTTTTCTGGTCAATGTCCATGCAGAAGACGTCATGGCCGACTTCCGCCAGAACCGTCGCCTGCACCAGGCCTACATAACCACTACCAAATACACTGATTTTCATGCGCTGTTTCCGGAAGTACGTCGAGAATTGATCACAAGCACCCCAAGAATGACCAGCGTCACACCGAGGGTTTTTGAAAGGGTGAAGCTTTCATGGAAAATCGGCAGGCTGGCAGCCAGCAGGTAGACCAATGCATAGCTGACACTTAGCAGCGAATAGGCGCGGCCCAAGGGCAAATCGCGCAGGGCCAGCAGCCAGCAGAGCATCGACAGTGCATACGCGACAATGGCGGCAACTACCATGGCCAACGCCGGGAGCGAGACACTGCCCTGGCTGAACGCTTCAAGCCATTGGGCGGGCTGCGGCAACCGCGTCATGCTCCAGCGCATGCCCAGTTGGGCGCCGCTGACCAGTAGTACACTGCCTGAGGCAAAGGCAAATCCACGGTACAGGCTCATGCGTGTTGCCCCAGTAAAACCACCCCGGCTATTACCAGCCCAACGCCCAGCCAATGGCGCAGGTCGATGGTTTCTTTAAACAGATAACGGGCCACCAGGGTGATCAGTACAAAATTTAGGCTGAGCATCGGGTAAGCAACCCCGACCTCGAGCCGTTGCAGTACCAGCAACCACACCAGCAAACCCAGGCCGAGGCATAGCAGTGCCAGCCATAACCAGGGGGAGCGCAGTTTTTGCGCCACCCCGGTGTCAACCCCGCGCCAACCTTCGACCGCGTATTTCTGGGCGATCTGGCCAGCACAGGTCAACAGACAGGCCAACAGCAATAGCGTCAGGGTCATGGAGCAATCTGCGGGTAAATCAGAATCACCATATTGCCTTCGTCATAGCGCTTGGCGTCTTTGGGCAACTCGTCCATTTCATGGCTCTCATCGCTGTCCTTGACCCGCATTACCACACCGACCGGGCCTTTGCGGCGAGCTTCAGCCATCCACGGGCCAACTTCGGTCAGGCTAATGCTTTTACCTTTGGCATCGTCGTAGGTCAGGCCGTACTTGACCTCACCCTGGGTGTTGTAAAGTGTCACGTCAGGTCGGCGCAGACGCCAGGCCAAAGCAGACGCTGCGCCCAGGTCGTTACTCAGAAATGTCTTGGCCCGGGACAGCTCATCCATATGTTCCAGGACAAACTGGTCAGGCATTTTGTTGTGAACCACGCTGCTCGGCATGGCGGCTGGCAGTACCAGTACCAGAACACCCATGGCCAGTGCCGGCGCAGCCCACATTTTCAGAGGTTTGGTCAGTGTCAGCAGGCCGGTAATGATCCACGTCAGCAGCACCACGACCAGCAGGGCCATATGCAGCGGTTCGTTGTCATAGAAGGGCTGTTTGACCTGGAAATACACCAGGGCCAGCAATGCCGCACTGCCGCCGATCAGGTTGACCGCGCCATTGAAGCGCAGGGCGCAGGTTTTGGCCTGTTCAACCCGTTGCATCATTGCGTGGCCCAGCAGCAGTGCCAACGGCAACATGCACGGCATGATGTAGGTTGGCAGCTTGCCCTTGCTCAGGCTGAACAGCCCCAGTGGCAGCAGCAGCCATAGCAGCACGAACACAATGCTTGCATGGCGTTTGTTGCTCCAGGCGTCCTTGAAGGCCACCGGCAACAACGCTGCCCAAGGCAGGCTGGAAACCACCAGCAGCGGCAGGTAGAACCACCATGGGCGACCGTGCTGGGCATCGTCACCGGCAAAACGGCGGATATGCTCGTGCCAGAAGAAGAAGCGCCAGTAGTCAGGCTCCTGGGCGTGTACTGCCAACACCCACGGCAGCGAGACAATGGCCGCCACCAGCATGGCCACCAGGCCGTACTTGACCAGTTCCAGAAAGCGCTTTTGCCAGAGCATGTAGGGCAGGGCGATCAGTACCGGCAGCAGCAGAGCCAGAAAACCCTTGGTCATAAAGCCCATGCCGCAGGCAAAACCCAGTACCGCCCAACTGATCAGGCGATCACGATTGGAGCTGCTGTCGACGGCGAACCACAGCGCCACCAGGCTCAGGTTGACCCACAGGGTAAACTGCGGATCAAGGTTGGAATAACCGGCCTGGCCTGCAATCAGGCCAAAGGTCATGTACACCAGGGCACAGGCAAAGCTCTTGCGCGGATCGTTCCACAGGCGACGGGCCACGGCATAGGCCAGGAACACGCTCAAACCGGTGGCGATGGCCGAGGCAATGCGCACGCCAAACAGGTTTTCGCCAAAAATGGCCTGGCCGATGGCAATCATCCAGTAGCCGGCAATCGGCTTCTCGAAGTAACGCAAATCCATAAAGTGCGGGGTGACCCAGTTACCGTCGATCAGGATTTGCTGGCCGATCTGCGCGTAGCGCGTTTCGTCCGGGATCCACAAGCCGTGGGTGCCCAATGGCAACAGGTAAAAGGCGATAAAGGCCAGAACCAGCAGCGGTATTGTCCAGCGTGAAGTCATGGCTTCTGCACTCCCAACCAGCCTTCACGGCCTTCCAGCACGCCACGGCTCAATTGCCCGGCGGGCAGGCTCTCGAGGTCGGCGGGCAGCAAGTCCCGCAGGGGTTGGAAATGAATGTCACGGGCACGGGCCTGCGCCAGTAATTGACGGAAGTCATTGGCCATAAGAATCCCTTCTACTTCAGCATGGATGGTGTACGCATTCAGCTTTTGCGGGCTGAAGCGGTCAAGAATGAATGAGTTGAAATCGGCGGCACTGAGCTCGGGCCCGACCACTTCATCGAATGTGGGTAAGTCCACAGGGATTTGCGGCGCCCCCAGCCTGCCGTCGGCCAACCTTGGCCGAAACAGGCTGTGCCCGCGGCAATCACTGTTGTAGCGAAAACCAAAGGTTTCCTTGGCCCGGACCACGCGCTCGTCGGCACGCCAGCCAGCGGCCGCCGAACATTCGACGGCTTGCCCGGTGATGTCGCTCAGGGTGTCGACACCCCGGCGGATCTGCTCGATCAGCTGCGCCTCGCTCCAGCGCGCGGTATTGGCCTGCCAGCCATGGTGATCCCAGGCGTGCAGGCCGACCTCATGCCCGGCGGCAAGGGTCTGGCGCATCAGGTGCCCCAGATCCTTGCCGATCGGTTTGCCGGGCCAAGCGGTGCCAGCCAGCAAAATATCCCAGCCATACAGGCTGGCAGCCTTGGAGCGCATCATTTTCCAGAAGAACCGGGGCTTGATCAGCCGCCATAAATGGCGGCCCATGTTGTCCGGCCCCACGCTGAAAAAAAACGTCGCCTTGATCTGGGCTTCGTCGAGCAGTTCGAGTAGCCGCGGCACCCCCTCACGGGTGCCGCGGTACGTGTCGACATCGATACGCAGTCCAGCTTGCATCAGCGTTTTTCCGCGATTTCTACCATGGCTTCACGCAGGAAGAAGTCCAGGGTCTTGCCAATGGTTTCGCTCAGCTCGGTGGTGGGTGTCCAGTCGATCAGGCGACGGGCGTTTTCCACGCTTGGCTTGCGATGGCTGACGTCCTGGTAACCGGTACCGTAGAAAGACTGGCTTTCAACATCACGGAAACCGGCAAACGGCGGGAAGTTGTCACGCAGCGGATGCGCCTCGAACTGGCGCAGTAACTCTTCGCCCAGTTGACGAATGCTGGCTTCGTTGTCCGGGTTGCCGATGTTGATGATCTGGCCGTCGCACTTGCCATCCTTGTTGTCGATGATGCGCGCCAGAGCTTCGATACCATCGGCCACGTCAGTGAAGCAGCGCTTTTGTTCGCCGCCGTCAACCAGACGGATCGGGGTACCTTCCACCAGGTGCAGGATCAGTTGGGTGATGGCGCGTGAGCTGCCAACCCGTGCCGAGTCCAGGCGGTCAAGGCGTGGGCCCATCCAGTTGAACGGACGGAACAGGGTGAATTTCAGGCCCTTGGTACCGTAAGCCCAGATAACGCGATCCAGCAGTTGCTTGGAGACCGAGTAGATCCAGCGCTGTTTGTTGATCGGGCCAACAATCAGGTTGGAGGTGTCTTCGTCGAAGTTCTTGTCCTGGCACATGCCATACACTTCGGACGTGGACGGGAAAATCACGCGCTTGTTGTACTTGACGCAGTAGCGCACCAGCTTGAGGTTCTCTTCGAAGTCCAGTTCGAACACGCGCAACGGGTTGCGGGTGTATTCGATTGGCGTCGCGATGGCCACCAGCGGCAGGACCACGTCGCACTTCTTGATGTGGTATTCGATCCATTCAGTGTGGATGCTGATATCGCCTTCCACAAAGTGGAAGTTGGGGTGGCTGCGCAGGCGATCGATAGCATCGGAGCCGATATCGAGGCCGTAGACTTCGTAGCGGTCGTCCTGCAGCAGGCGCTCGGACAAATGGTTGCCGATAAAGCCGTTAACCCCAAGGATAAGCACTCGGGTGCGGCGTGCCGGGCGACCGGACTCGCTGCCTCGCAGGCGCGAACCTTCTACCAGGCCCAGCTCGCGGGCCAGTTGCGGGCCGCTCAGGTACAGGCCGTTGTCGTTGCGCTGGCCTGCGGTGATGACCAGCGAGTCTGTGCCGCAGGCAATACGCAGCGGCTCGCAGCTGATGACTTGGCCAGGTGCATGGCCCTGGTTGCCGGCAACCACTTCGGCGCCCCACACAATCAGCTTGTGCTCACCCACGGCACAGAAGGCGCCCGGATAAGGTTGGGTCACGGCACGTACCAGGTTGAACAGTTCTTCAGCCGGGCGGTTCCATTGCAGCAAGCCGTCAGCCGGGGTGCGGCGACCAAAATAAGTGGCTTTGGATTCGTCTTGCGGGGTTTCGGTGAGCTTGCCTTGTGGCAGCAGTGGCAGGGCTTCGGCCAGCAGTTGGGCGGCGGTTTCGCGAAGCTTGGCGTGCAGGGTCAGGGCCGTGTCCGAACGCTCGATGCTGATACGATGCTGGGCCAGGATATCGCCTGCGTCAGCGCGTTTGACCATGCGGTGCAAGGTTACGCCGGTTTCGGTTTCGCCGTTTACCAGTACCCAGTTGGCCGGTGCGCGTCCACGGTAGCGTGGCAGCAGGGAACCATGCAGGTTGAAGGCGCCCTTGCTGACGCTTGCCAGCAACTCTTCGCCCAGCAGGTGGCGATAATAGAACGAGAAGATGTAGTCGGCGTTCAGTTTGCGAATGCGCTCGATCCACAATGGGTGGTTGGCGTCTTCAGGAGCGTGAACCGGAATGCCTTTGCGTGCACACAGCTGGGCAACCGAACCGTAGAAGTTGTTTTCTTTGGGGTCGTCAGCATGGGTGAATACAGCAGCAATTTCGTAGCCTGCATTGAGCAAGGCTTCGATGCCTGTGCAGCCAATATCGTGATAGGCGAAAACAACGGCTTTCAAACTCATGATTGAACCTGTGTCGAAGTAGAGGAAGTCGGGGTGCTGGTTGTAACGGAAGGCGTTGCAGAGTCGGCGCGTACGATTTTTTCAATGAAGAATCGTGGCCGTGCCCTTACATCGCTGTACATGCGGCCCAGGTATTCACCCAGAAGGCCCATGCCGATAAATTGGCCGCCGGTAAACACGAAGAGCACCGCAAACAATACGAAAGTACCGTCGCCGGCCCAGCTTGCACCGAAGATCAGGCGCAACATGATCAGGGCAATGGCGAAGACCGCGCCCAGTGCTGCCATGCTGAAACCGATGATGCTCAGCAGGCGCAGGGGCGTGGTCGTCATGCAGGTGATCAGGTCGAACATCAGGTTGATCAGGCGCATGGCGCTGTACTTGGAGTCACCGTGCTCGCGCTCGGCGTGCTCGACCAGTACCTCGGTGGTGTGGCGGGCAAAGCTGTTGGCCAGGATCGGGATAAAGGTGCTGCGTTCGCGGCAGGCGAGCATGGCGTCGACGATGCTGCGACGGTAGGCGCGCAGCATGCAACCATAGTCGCTCATGGCAACCCCGGTGGAGCGTTGTACGGCCAGGTTGATCAGCCGTGAAGGCCAGCGGCGCCAGGCGGAGTCCTGACGGTTGTTGCGTACCGTACCGACCACGTCGTACCCAAGAGCAGCCTGTGCCACCAGGCGCGGAATTTCTTCCGGCGGGTTTTGCAGGTCGGCATCCAGCGTGATCACCACATCGCCCTTGGAGTGCTCAAAGCCGGCCATGATTGCAGCATGCTGGCCGTAGTTGCGATTGAGAATAACCGCAACTACGGGGCTGCCTTCACGTGCGGCAGCGTCTTCGAGAATTTGCGCCGATTTGTCCCGGCTGCCGTCGTCGACCAGTACGATTTCATAGGCCTGGCTCAGTTGTGCGCAGGCGGCTTCTGTGCGACGCAAGAGCTCGGGCAGACTTTCTTCTTCGTTGTAGACCGGAATGACGATCGACACACACTGGATTGGGTAGGGTTTCAAAGTATTCGTTCCAGTCAGTTTCAATGGCACAAGACGACATGTCTTTGTCGACCAAACTCAGGGCGCGTTAAAGATCCGGGCCCTTTACGAGTAAAGCCTGTTTCTAACAAAGGTAAAGTCGTTCTAAAGCGTTATCTACATGATTTTGTTGCAAAGTCTTGGGGCATTGCTTTCGTTGCTGTTGCATACGTTAAACGCGTCCTTGTGAAAAACCTATAAAAGTTGGGTCAACAGTGCATCCTATCTAAACGCTAGACAGGTGCTATTCAGGAAAGTATTTACAGCGCCCAAGCATTGTCTGACTTGACAGTAGTACTTTTCTTAAACAGGAAGATTCTTACATTGACTGAACGATTTTGAACAGTGATTCAGCACAGCTTTTATGACTAATGAGTAACAAGTGCGCAGGCAAAGCCCAGCGCCAACCTGCGGATATGTGACGTGAGTCACATCGGTTGGCGCTGCGAGAAACCTTGAATCAGTTCAAACCCAGCTTGCCGCGCAGGGTCGACAGGTCTTCGGCCAGGGTGTTGACCGGCCCGATGAGGGCCTTGCGGTCGTTTTCCCTGACCTTGTCATAGGTCTCAAAGCCGCCGTCGGCGGTTTTGTACTTGGCCAGGATGCTGTTCACCGTGGCGAAGTTCTTGTCGACCTTGGCAGCAAAGGCCTTGTCGCTCTGTTCTATTTGCGCACGGAACAGATCGAAGATCTTTTTCGCGCCGTCCACGTTGCCCTGGAAGTCATACAGGTCGGTGTGGCTATAGCGGTCTTCTTCGCCGGAAATTTTGGTGGCGGCCACTTCTTCCATCAATGCTGCAGCACCGCCGACGACTTTTTCCGGCGGGAAGGTCAGCCCGGCAACGCGGGTCTGCAGGTCCTTGACGTCGTTATTCAGGCCGTCTGCGAGCGTGTCGAGCCCCTGGGTACTGTTCTCGGCAAACAGGCTGTACTCGATGCGGTGAAAACCGGTGAAGTCAGGCGCAGTGACGCCTTTTTCGTGATCATCTACGCGTGAATCGATCGAGGCGTCCAGGTCGCTGAACAGTTCGGCAATCGGCTCAATCGACTCGTAGTAAACGCGGGTCGGGGCGTAGAGTTTTTTGGCCGTGACCAGGTCACCCTTTTTCACGGCATCGGTGAATTTTTGCGTGTTGCTGGCCAGCTCATCCAGCTGCTCGGTGACGTAGATCTTGTAGTCGGACACGGGTTGCACCAAATCCAGTGGCGCGGTTGCAGCGAGCGCCGACAGAGGGGTGTGGAGCAAGCCCAGGGCCAGGAACAGTGCGAGCGGGGTCTTCTTCATGGGACTTTTTCCGGTGGGTTGAGGTTCAGGTGCGTGTAGCAGCATCGAGCAGCGAGCGGCCGATAAAATCCTGTTCGTCGCGCACGCCCGGCAGGGTGAAGAAGTATCCGCCGCCCACAGGCTTGAGGTACTCCTCCAGGGGTTCACCGTTGAGCCGGGTTTGCACGGCGATAAAGCCCTGTTCCAGGTCGCGCTGGTAGCAGATGAACAGCAAGCCCATGTCCAGCTGGCCGTTCTTGTTGACGCCATTGGAGTAGTTGAACGGCCGGCGTAAAATCAGGCTGTTGCGTGTCTGCGCGGTACGCGGATTGGCCAGACGGATGTGGGCGTCAAGTTTGGTGACCTTGCCGTGGGGGTCCTTGCTGTAATCCGGCACATCGGTCTCCCGGGCACCGTCCATGGGCGCGCCGCTGGCCTTGTTGCGGCCGAAAATGCTTTCCTGCTCCTGCAGGGGGGTACGGTCCCAGCGTTCGACGAAATTGCGGATGATGCGCACTGCCTGATAGCTGCCGTTGACCGCCCACTGCGGCTCGCCACTGTCGGGCTGGACCCAGACAATCTGGTTCATCGCTGTGTTGTCGTTGGAGTCGGGGTTGGCCGAGCCATCACGAAAGCCCAGGAAGTTGCGCGCACTTTGCGCCGGCTCGCCGGGCTTGGCCGGTGCTTGCGGCGGCACGGTGCCTTCCTGCTTCCAGCGCACCAGCAGCAAGTCGGGCAGGTTTTTCACAATGTCACGCAGGGCGTGGATATTGGTGTCGGCGGTATTGGCGCAAAACTGCAGGCTCAAGTCGCCGTGGCACTGGGCCGGGTCCAGGGCATCGTTGGGGAAGCCCTGCATGCGGCTCAGGTGTTTGGGTTTGATCTTGGCCAGGGCAAAACGCTCATCGAACAGGGAGTCGCCCACGGACACGGTAATGGTCAGGTTATCGGGGCTGACCACCGGGCCGAGAATGCCCGAGTCCACTGGCGGCAGCTTGGGATCGACCTGGGCGACCGGGCCGCCTTTCATCAGGAAGGCGATGCGCTCATTCAGGGTGCGCAGCAGGCGTTCGAGACCTTCGCGGTCCGTGGCCAGTACATCAAAGGCCACCAGCATACCGGCGGCCGGGCGCGGGGTGACAATGCCATTTTGGTGCTGGCCGTGAAAGTCGTGATGATCCTGGGTCTTGTCGCTGCTGGGCGCCTGGGTGACTTGAGCATTGGCCGGGTTGGCGGCGGCCATGGCCGGACAGCTCAGGGCGCCGCCAGCCAGTGCCGCCCCGGCGACCCCCATGCCCATCAGGATGCGCCGGCGTTGCAGGTTGAACTCGTTCGGGATGTGTGGTGAATCGCTCATGTACGTCTCGTCTGCAATTACAGGCCGCTAAGGCCGAGGGCGGGATCGATTCCATCGAGTGCATCGGCCATAACCTTGGCCTTGTTGCTGATTTGTTGGCGCTGCGGGGCGCTGACGGTGTCGTAGGTGCGGTAGCCCTGCGGGGTTTTCAGGCCATTGAGTTCGGCATCCAGCGCGCTGCTGGCACCGTCTATGGTGTGCAGCAGGTCGGCATTTTTCTTGAGCAGCAAAGGGCGCAGCAGATCAACCACTTTGTGCGCAGCCTCAAGGTTGGCGGCAAAGCCATTGAGGTCAATATGGCTGTAGCGCTCCTCTTCGCCGCTGTTGGCGCGGTTATCCGCTAGGTTGTGCAGGGTGCGGGCGACGATGCTGACCAGTTGTTCGGGGGGCAACGATTGAGCAAGCAACTGTTGCTTGAGCAGCAGGCTATTGGCTTGCAGCTGCTGGACAATCGGCGCCAGGCCTTGAGTGCTGCGCTGGTCAAACAGGCCGTATTCCAGGCGGTGGAAACCGGTAAACCCCGGATCCTGCTCGCGCTTTTCGAAATAGTCGGCGCGAGCATTGATGGCGTTGTCCAGCTCGGCAAGGCGTTGCGCTGCCGGCGCCAGGCGTTGATAGGCCTCGCGTGCGGGGGTATACAGAGCCTGCGCCTGTTCCAGATCACCGGCGCTAATGGCTTGCGACAGGGCATCGACAGCCCTGGTCAGGGCGCTGCCCTGTTGGCTCAGGTAAACCCGAAACTCTGACAACGGCCCAACAAAGGCCACCATCGTAGGCCTGGCATTGGCGCTGGCTTCGGACGCTGCAGTGGGCGTCACATGCAGGGTGCCGCGGGGGTTGCTGAGCAGACCGCAGGTGATGGCGTAATCGCCGGGAGCGAGTGTCGCGTTGATCACCTGGCTCAGGCCCGGGGCAATGTTTTCCCGCTCTTCGACCACCAGCACGCCGTCGAGAATTTCCCACTCCACCGCGCGCTCGGAGGCATTGATAATGCGAAAGCTGTTGAAGCCGGCCGGTACAGTCAGGGCGTCGGGTTCGCAGCTATGCGGGTGGATGGTCACGGTTATTTCAGTGCCGTGAGCCTTGCGCTTGGCCGCGGCCAGTTGCGAGGCGTAGTAGAACAACCCGCCGGCTGCGATCATCACGATCACCGAGCCGGCCACCGCCCAGCGCAGGGCGCGTGGGGGTGTACCGCTTGCAGGGGTTGGCATGCTTGACCTTATGGGTTTGTTACTGAAGAAGTGTGTGCGGTTTTGGCGGGCGCCGGCGGGCGAAAGAACATCACCAGCGTGACGACCAGATAAATCACATACGCACCGAGCACGCTGAAGGTGGGGGCGTCCTGATAGCCGAACATGCCAGCCAGTACGGAGCCTAGCGGGCCATCCATCGGCAAGTGGGCGCTGATATCAAAGACCACGTCTTGCCAGTGGTTCCACAGGCCTGCCTCGTGCAGGGCCTGTACCGAGTTGGCCAGGATGCCCGCGGCGACCACCAGAATAAACAGGCCGGTCCAGCGGAAAAACAGCCCCAGGTTCAGGCGCATGCTGCCGCTGTAAATGGCAAAGCCGACGCCGATGGCCAGCAGCAGGCCGAGCAGGGCGCCCAGGGGTGCGGCGGGGCCTTCGCTTTGCTGGAAGACGGCTAACAGGAAAAATACGGTTTCAAGCCCTTCCCGGGCGACGGCAAAAAAGACCATGGCAATCAGTGCCGTGACTTGATGCCGGGAGCCGGCGAGGGCGTGATCGAGGGAGGTGTGCAGCGAATGCTTGATCGAGCGCGCGACCTTGCGCATCCAGAATACCATTGAGCTGAGAATGCCCACGGCAATGAGGCCGACGATGCCTTCGAACAGTTCTTGCTGTTTTTGCGGGAACTCGGCGCTCATCAACTCCAGCCCGCCGCCCACCAGCAAAGACAGGGCGGCGGCCAGAAACACCCCTACCCATACGGCGGGCATCCACTGCCCGCGGCCTGTTTGCTTGAGATAACTGGCAATGATGCCGACGATAAGTGCGGCCTCTATCCCTTCGCGCAGCATGATCAGAAATGGAACCAGCATGGTGGGCTACCGCGTCACAAATTAGTTAGGGTGCTAATTTGTAACATACTGATACGTATTGCCAAACAAGAATCGATTGCATTTGCTGAACGGTTGCTGAACGAAGATGGGGGTGTCTATTCAGCTTTTGCGGGAGCGGGCCTGGATCGAGTCAGGTAGTTCTACTGGTCTTTGGTGAGCACGCTTTGTTCAGCATCCTTCTTTAGCTCCTGCAGGCTTTCCAGCGCGGTTTCAGCCTTTATGGCGCGCAAGGAAAGGGCTGCGTGGCTTGCCTGGATCTGTGCGTGGGCCTGTTTCAAGCCTTCACTTTCCTGCGTGGCTACGCGCAGGCGCTCTTGAAGCAGGGTGCGTTCACTTTGCAGCTGACTGAGTTGGGTGTTGAGCTGCGTATTCTGGTTGCCCAGCTTGTGCTGCAGGTCATTGGCCTGGTTCAGTTCCTTGCCCAGTGCGCGGCTCTCGCTCAGTACGCGCTCATTGTCGCGATGCAGCTGAGTGATTTCATCCTGGCGTACCAATGCACTTTGCTGGGCCTGACGCAGTTCCATTTGCACCTGCTGCAACTGGCCTTCATGACGGCGCTGATCCTGCTCGCGCTGTTCCTTGGTCGCGCTGCGATAGTGCTCCAGCGCATCGCGGGCGTGCAGGTGCTTTTCTTCCAGCGAGCGAATCTGCTCGTCACGATCTTTCAGGCGCAGGTCAAAGTCGCTGCAAGCCTGATTCAGGGCTGCGTTGCGAGTCTGTTCGGTTTGCAGCATTGAGCGGGTGGCGTCGAGTTGGGTGCTTTCCTGATGCAGCGCTGCGCCCTGGATCTCCAGTTGCTGCTCAAGCTGTGCCCGAGCGTCCTGTGCTTCGTTCAACTGCGCCTGCAGTTGCACTTTGAGCTGCTCGTAATGCGCCTGAGCCCGGTCAATGGGCTCTTGTGCCTGCTCCTGCAGGCGCTGGGCGAGGCGGGCAACCAGCTCAGTCAGTTCATCATCGATTTGCTCACGAGGCACGCCGCGGCGCGAGTCAACCTCGTCGAGCTCCTTCAGATAGCGATGGATCGTGGTTTTCGACCCGGTATTGCCCATCTCGATACGTACCGCATCAATGCTCGGGTGTTCGCCTCGAGCCAGGATCGCGGTGCGTGCAATTTGCACCACTGCCTTGTTTACGCCGCCACGGGCCATGGTCATCTCCTACGATTATGTACTGTGGTATGTATCATGTAATTACATACTAGATTAGCACATTTTATTGATGTTATTTAATGAAAAATAAGACGGGATATACTGGTATTATCCCGTGCCAGAGCCTTGAAACTGCTTTTAAGGCCTGTTTTCGGTACGCCACACAAGAGAGCTGCCCATGAGCGAGCTGGATCGCTACCTGAACGCCGCGACCCGCGACAACACCCGCCGCAGTTATCGGGCGGCCATTGAGCACTTCGAAGTGACCTGGGGCGGGTTTCTGCCGGCCACCAGCGATAGCGTGGCGCGTTATCTGGTGGCTCATGCCGGGCAATTGTCGATCAACACCCTCAAGCTGCGCCTGTCAGCGATTGCCCAGTGGCACAACAGTCAGGGGTTTGCCGACCCGACCAAGGCGCCGATGGTGCGCAAGGTATTCAAGGGTATTCGGGCACTGCATCCCGTGCAGGAGAAGCAGGCGGCACCGCTGCAATTGCAGCATCTTGAACAGGTGGTCGAGTGGTTGGAGGCTGAGGCCCTGGCGGCGCAAGCCAGTGGTGATCAGCCGGGGCTGCTGCGCGCAAGGCGTGACGCCGCCCTGATCCTGCTCGGTTTCTGGCGCGGATTCCGCAGTGATGAGTTGTGCCGCCTGCAAGTCGAGCATGTGCAGGCTGTAGAAGGGGCAGGCATTACCTTGTATCTGCCACGCAGCAAAAGTGACCGCGACAACCTCGGCAAAACCTTTCAGACCCCGGCCCTGCTGCGACTGTGCCCGGTGCGCGCCTACATCGAATGGCTCAATACCGCGGCGTTGGTCCGCGGCCCGGTGTTCCGCGGAATCGATCGCTGGGGCAACCTGGGGGAGGAGGGCTTGCACGCCAACAGTGTGATCCCGTTGCTGCGCCAGGCGCTGGAGCGTGCGGGCATTGCGGCCGAGCAATACACCAGTCACTCCCTGCGTCGCGGTTTTGCGACATGGGCCCATCAAAGTGGCTGGGACTTGAAGTCACTGATGAATTACGTCGGCTGGAAAGACATAAAGTCAGCCATGCGCTATGTTGAAGCCACCCCGTTTACCGGGATGAGCATCACCGCGCAAAAAAACATCGGCAACTGATCGACATCAAGTTGAAACCTGTTCAGGTGGATCATATTTAGTTTTCGGCTATTTATAGGTACGCCTGATAGCTAAAACCAATCGTCAGCATCAGCTTTGCCAATGAGCCAGATACGAAATGTGTTGTTAGGATTCACCCCATCAACTTTTCAACCCTGACGGAGAGTCAACGATGCCTATCATCAACAGCCAAGTTAAACCATTCAAAGCAACTGCCTACAAAAACGGCAGCTTCGTGGAAGTGTCGGACGCTGACCTGAAAGGCAAGTGGTCGGTGGTGTTCTTCTACCCGGCCGACTTCACCTTCGTTTGCCCAACCGAACTGGAAGACCTGGCTGACAACTACGAAGAGTTCAAGAAGCTCGGCGTGGAAATCTACAGCGTGTCGACTGATACCCACTTTGCCCACGCTGCCTGGCACAACACGTCGCCAGCCATCGGCAAAATCCAGTACACCATGATCGGCGACCCTACGCTGACCATCTCCCGCAACTTCGACGTACTGATCGAAGAAGCAGGCCTGGCTGACCGCGGCACTTTCGTGATCAACCCTGAAGGTCAGATCAAGATCGTCGAGCTGAACGATGGCGGTGTTGGCCGTGACGCTTCCGAGCTGCTGCGCAAAATCAAGGCCGCTCAGTACGTTGCTGCTCACCCGGGCGAAGTGTGCCCTGCCAAATGGAAAGAAGGTGAGTCCACCTTGGCTCCATCGCTGGACCTGGTTGGCAAGATCTAAGGCCGTGAACCAGCCAAGGGCGGTGATCCGCACCTGAGTTGTAAGCCGCATCGCCCTCAAAACGCCCGGGCGAGATTCGCTCGGGCGTTTTTTTGTAAAAAATTCATGTTCAAAGGAGATCGCCCGTATGTTGGACGCCAATCTAAAAGCTCAGTTGAAGTCATACCTGGAGCGGGTCACGCAGCCGATCGAGATTGTTGCCTCTCTCGACGACGGTGCGAAATCCCGTGAAATGCATGACATGTTAAAAGAAATCGCCAGCCTTTCCAGCATGATCACCCTGCTGGACAACGGTAACGATGTGCGCAAGCCTTCGTTTTCGCTGAACCGCCCGGGCGGCGATATCAGCCTGCGTTTTGCAGGCATTCCGATGGGCCACGAATTTACTTCGCTGGTGTTGGCCTTGCTGCAAGTAGGCGGCCACCCATCGAAAGCCAGTGCCGAAGTAATTGAACAGATTCGCTCCCTTAAAGGCGAGTTCAACTTCGAGACCTATTTCTCGCTGTCCTGCCAGAACTGCCCTGACGTTGTGCAGGCGCTGAACCTGATGGCAGTGCTTAACCCGAACATTCACCATGTGGCGATTGACGGTGCCCTGTTCCAGGACGAAGTGACCGAGCGTCAAGTGATGGCGGTACCCAGCGTTTACCTTAACGGTGTCAACTTTGGTCAGGGCCGCATGGGCCTTGAAGAGATTCTGGGCAAGCTGGACACCAGTGCAATTGAGCGTCAGGCCGAAAAAATCAGCGCCAAGGATGCTTTTGACGTGCTGGTGATCGGCGGCGGCCCGGCCGGTGCTGCCGCGGCGATCTATGCTGCCCGCAAAGGCATCCGTACTGGTGTGGCTGCCGAGCGCTTCGGCGGTCAGGTGCTGGACACCATGGCCATCGAGAACTTTATCTCGGTTCAGGAAACTGAAGGGCCAAAGCTCGCCACTGCACTTGAGGAGCACGTCAAGCAATACGACGTCGATATCATGAACCTGCAGCGTGCCGACAAGCTGATTGCCAGCAAGGCAGGTGAGTTGCACGAGGTGAAGTTTGCCAGCGGCGCTTCGCTCAAGGCCAAGACCGTAATTCTGGCCACCGGTGCGCGCTGGCGTGAAATGAACGTGCCCGGCGAGCAGGAATACCGTAGCCGTGGCGTGGCTTACTGCCCGCACTGCGACGGTCCGCTGTTCAAGGGCAAGCGCGTCGCGGTAATCGGCGGCGGCAACTCTGGCGTCGAAGCAGCCATTGACCTGGCGGGTATTGTGGCGCATGTCACCCTGCTGGAGTTCGATTCCAAACTGCGTGCCGATGCCGTGTTGCAACGCAAGCTGCACAGTTTGCCTAACGTGAAGGTCATCACCAATGCACAGACCACCGAGGTCACCGGTGACGGCCAGAAAGTGAGCGGCCTGCGCTACAAGGATCGTCAGTCCGGTGAAGTTCATACGGTCGAACTGGAAGGGATCTTTGTACAGATCGGCCTGTTGCCAAACACTGACTGGCTCAAGGGTACTGTCGAGCTTTCGCCCCGCGGCGAGATCGTTGTCGATGCCCGCGGTGAAACCTCGATCCCCGGCATTTTTGCCGCCGGTGACGTGACCACCGTGCCATACAAGCAGATCGTGATTGCAGTGGGCGAGGGCGCCAAAGCCTCACTGAGTGCCTTTGATCACTTGATCCGTTCTTCAGCGCCGGAATAACCGGGCGCAAACAAAAAACCCCATGAGCAGTCATGGGGTTTTTTTTCGTCCGATTTTTACATCGGTTGTGGCTGGATGATTTCGACCCAGTAACCGTCCGGGTCCTTGACGAATGCCAGGGATTTCATGCGCCCATCGTTCAGGCGCTTCTGGAAGTCCACATTCAGAGCTTCAAAGCGCTCGCAGGCAGCACGAATATCCGGTACCGAAATGCAGATATGGCCAAAGCCGCGCGGGTCGGTGTTGCCGTTGTGGTAGACCACGCTGTCATCGGTTTCTGAACCGTGGTTATGGGTCAGCTCCAGGATGCCGGGGATGGACTTCATCCACAGTGTACGGGCTGCGTCGTCTGCCGGGATCTGCGCCTTGTCCACCAGGGCCAGAAAGTACAGGCTGAACTCGGCTTCAGGGAAGTCGCGCTTCTCAACCAGCGAGAAACCCAGGACGCGGGTATAGAAATCCAGGGATTTCTCGATGTTCTTGACGCGCAGCATGGTGTGGTTGAAAACGAAGTTGTGCGTAGCGCTATCCGGGGAAGCAGTGACGCCGGGAATGTTGTTCAGGTCTTGCAGGCTCATGAACCCTCCGAAAATAAGGCATAGGTGATCGGTCGCTACGTTGAGCGTGATGGGCGAATGATACGGAATGTGACGTCTGGCGCCAAACCCGTTTTCAGGGCGCAAGCGGTCTGCGGCAGGGAGGCAGTTGGGTTGCGGGGCAAATCACGGGCAAAAAGAAGCCCGCCGAAGCGGGCATGGGGCGCTAGTCCTTTAGCAGCCTCTATCCTGTGACCCGCGATGTGAAAAAATTGTGAAGCGCCGGCGTGTTCACGGTCTTTTGGACGCATGGATGTCACAACAGGATAATTCCTACTCGGTATTACTGTTTTAGCCGTAGTCAGTTGAGTGTTGGCGCACGGGCGGGGCAGTTATTGATGCAGGCATATTCAACGACGGAAGCGGGCAGTGCCTTTTCTGGCTGGCACCTTCATGTGGTGCATTAAACATCCGCCCAAGATTAAGCAAAGTTGAATCAAGTTGAACCTTTTAGTTAAACAGCTTTAAAAGTTGTGCGGATAAAAAAGCCCTGCACAGGCAGGGCTTAGAGTGTGCACGGGCTTTATGCACGAAGCCAGGTATCCACGGTGGCTGCGCCGTATTCTTCTTTCCAGGCTTTCAAACCGCGGTGGTTGCCGCCTTTGGTTTCTATCAGCTCGTCGGTGTGCGGATTCTGATAGACCTTAAGCACCCGCGCCTTGCGCTGCTTGGGCGCAGATGCCCCTTTTGACGCCGCAGGGTTGGGGTCAAGGATGGCGATGATGTCCCGAAGATTTTTACCGTAGGTTTTCATCAAGGCTTGAAGTTTTTCTTCGAACTCGATTTCTTTTTTAAGTCCGGCATCATTTTTCAAGGCTTCCAATTGAGCCAGCTGTTCTTGTAGCGCTTTTTCAGCAGCGCGAAACTCAGCAAGTCTAGACAAAGTCATTACTCCATTCACAGCTTCGGTGGTACGTGACCGAGGCGAATTAATGATGTTTGGTTTGGAATGCACAAGATTTACAGTGCGTGCGTCCAAGGGGGTTGCTCCTGGTCGGCACGCCTGTTGATGCAATCATTTAAAGTTCGTGTCGCGACAAAAAAATTGTAGTTGTTAATTCTTGTGCTGCCAAGTCCCGCGCGGGGCAGTTTGAAAAAAGTTTTTAAACTGCACGGCTGTTTATTATTAAGTGGTCGTTAACTGCGCCTGCAAAGCCCGGATAAAGTCGACCGGTTGCATTGGCCGGGCAAATAAATAGCCCTGCAAAAAATCAACCCCATGGTCGGCCAGGTACTGGCTTTGCTCTTGTGTTTCTACGCCTTCGGCGACAATGCCCAGGTCCAGCTTGGCGCTTAGTTCAATAATGCTCTCCAGAATATGCCCGGACAATGCATCGGCGCCGATCATGGCGACAAAGCTCTGATCGATTTTCAAGTAATCAACGTTGAACTCGCGCAAGTAACTCAAGCTGGAATGGCCGGTGCCAAAGTCATCAATGGCAATCATGACCCCCAGTGCGTGCAACTGGCTAAACAATTGATGGGTTGTGGTGCTCGGTACGATCAACTCGCGCTCGGTAAGTTCCAGTACAAGATTGATATGCCCTGGCGGGAACGCTTCGAGAAAGCGCCGGCAGTCCTCTACCAACTCCAGATTCTGGCAATGATGAGCGGTAATATTGAATGCCAGGTGAAACCCGCGCTCCATGCTATTGGCATGAGGGGCCAGCAAGAGTGCGGTTTGTTCCATCAGCGAGCGCGTCATCGGCACAATCAATCCCGAATGTTCTGCGAACGGGATAAACAGATCGGGACGAACCAGCCCTTCTTTAGGGTGTTGCCAGCGCATCAATACTTCGGCGCCGGCCCATTGTTTGGTGTCGCCCCTTACAACCGGCTGCAAGTAAGGAATAAATTCGGCAGCGTCCAGGGCTCGCTGCAGTTCATGGGTGGGGGAGGTGGCGCGTTTTTTGAGTTGATGAACTGTCGCCGCAGAAATAACCCCGAGGAACATAAATAAAGCCATCAAGCCCGGGTATTGCGAGGCGACATAGCGCCAGATTTCACCCTCATTAAACCCGGCGACTACGCGGTAGGGGTAATCAGTTGAAGGTACTGTTGCTTGAGCTACGGGCAGATGAGGTGACGGTGTGTTGCGCACCAGGCCATAGCGATCAATCCATACATTGCCAACTTCTATCAGTAATTGGGTTTTCTGATTGATCAGCCCTAAAACGTTAACCAGATGAAAACCGTACAGGCTGATCAGCACGCCGCGCTTTTCCTGGTTTTGCCGATAAACCAGGACGGGGTCATTGGGTGTCACCAGCGTGCCTGGCATCAGCCACAACACACCACCCGCATAGTTTTCGGGGGTTACGGCTTCTTTGAAATTGCCAAATAAAGAAGTGCAGTAAATCTGGTTGTCCCACACCAGGTTAACCGAACGCACGAAGGGTCGGCGCGTGACCTGATCGCGCAAGGCCAGTTCAACGTGCTCGCAGTCCTGGCCTGCCAGCGGCAAGACGACATCGGCAGCAAGCTTTGCATTGTCCAGCATCAAGTCAAACTGACGCACTGCCTCTTGGGCGGTTTGTGTGGTCTCCTGTTTGAGTGACCGGTTGGCCTGCCAGACAATGATCAGAACCCCCAGTACTACTGGCAACAAGCCGCTAAGTACAATCAGGGCGTAGCGATCAGTCCATTTTCGGCTCAGCTTCAGAGTGAGTGGCATGCAGGATCCTGGTAACGCGTGGGGATGGCTTGGGTGCAAACTGACAGAACAATAGTAAAGGCATGCGCCGCACACAGGGCAATTTCATATGGCGTAGGACAAATATGATTACGCCATGTAGAATCGGCTTACGCATACAAGAATAACGACTTCTGCGAGCAGAAGCCCTACCGCGTAAGAGATGGATCGAAATGAAGCGATTCGGGTTGCAATTGATCTACGGTGATTTTCTCGCGCGCAGTGTACGCGGGATCTCCTGTGCGCCTCCTGCCAGCATCCGCATTCTTAGCAAATAACCTCTGTTAATTCTAAAAATGACCATGATGAGGCGCCAAAAATGGCTGATCTATACGAAAACCCGATGGGCCTGATGGGCTTTGAATTCATCGAATTCGCGTCCCCTGTACCCAATACCCTTGAGCCTGTATTTGAAATCATGGGCTTCACCAAGGTAGCAACCCATCGCTCCAAGGACGTGCACTTGTATCGCCAGGGCGATATCAATCTGATCCTCAACAATGAGCCCCACAGTGTTGCGTCCTACTTCGCGGCGGAACACGGTCCTTCGGTTTGTGGCATGGCTTTTCGCGTGCGCAATGCGCAACAAGCCTACAACCGCGCGCTGGAACTTGGCGCACAACCAGTGCATATCCCTACAGGGCCAATGGAGCTGAACCTGCCAGCCATTAAAGGCATTGGCGGCGCGCCGCTGTATCTGATTGATCGTTACGGTGAAGGCAGTTCGATTTACGATATCGACTTTGTCTTTATCGAAGGTGTAGACCGCCACCCGGTAGGTGCCGGGCTCAAGATCATCGATCACCTGACCCATAACGTGTATCGCGGACGTATGGCTTACTGGGCCAACTTCTACGAGAAGCTGTTCAACTTCCGTGAAATTCGTTATTTCGACATCAAGGGCGAATACACCGGCCTCACTTCCAAGGCCATGACCGCTCCGGACGGCATGATCCGCATTCCCTTGAACGAAGAGTCGTCCAAGGGCGCAGGCCAGATCGAAGAATTCCTGATGCAGTTCAATGGCGAAGGCATTCAGCACGTGGCTTTCCTCAGCGATGACTTGATCAAGACCTGGGACGCCCTGAAAAAAATCGGCATGCGCTTTATGACGGCACCGCCTGAGACCTACTACGAAATGCTGGAAGGGCGTCTGCCGAATCACGGCGAGCCGGTTGAAGCCCTGCAATCGCGTGGCATATTGCTGGACGGTTCCTCTGACTCGGATGACAAGCGTCTGCTGCTGCAGATCTTCTCGGAAACCCTGATGGGGCCGGTGTTCTTTGAGTTTATTCAGCGTAAGGGTGATGACGGTTTTGGTGAGGGCAACTTTAAAGCGTTGTTCGAATCCATCGAGCGCGACCAGGTACGTCGTGGCGTATTGAGCGCTGACTAACAGAGCTGCTGACTAAAAGCCCCTCTCCCAAAGGGAGAGGGGCTTTGAACTGCCCGGTTAAAACAATCCCGCCGCAATATTGATCGAAAACCCCAGCACGGCCGTGTTGAACAAAAACCCCAGCAGTGAATGCCCCAGCACCGCCTTGCGCATTTCTCGGGTAGCGATACTCACATCAGCTGTTTGTACCGCAACACTGAGGGTGAAAGAGAAGTACATAAAGTCCCAGTAGTCCGGGTTCAGTTCCCCTTCAGGGAAGCGCAACGCCGGCTCAGTCCCTTCGTTGTTATAGAACAGTCTTGCGTAATGCAGGCTGAAAATCACCCCGATCATCAACCACGAACCCACCACCGTCAGCCCGGTAAAACCGTAATGCATCAGGCGATCGTCATCGCTGAGCTTGCTGCCTGACAGTTCAAGGGTAACGGCAGCCAGACTGGCAATCGAAGCTATGCATACGGTGATCAACACCATACTGGCGTTTTCATCTTCCACTTCGGCTGTACTTTTCACGTCACTGGCTTTGGAACGGATCACCAGCCAGAGCGTCATTGCCAGATACAGCCAGACACCGGCATTCCAGCCCAGCAGGAATTTGCTGGTCAGAGTGGAGGCTGGAGCAAAGATGCCTACTGCCACCCCGATCAGGGTGGCGACAGTAAGGCGAGGATGGGTGCGGGCAAGGTGCGGCATAAACAATCCCTGTTACCAGTTAATACAGCACCTTAGCACGCAGCGCGCTGGCTTAACGCTGACGAGGTTTACTTCTTGTCAGTTTCATTACAACAACGAAGAACACTGGCACAAATACCACTGCCAGGGTGGCGACGATCATGCCGCCAATCACCCCCGTACCGATGGCCTGCTGGCTGGCCGAGCTGGCCCCCGTGGCAATGGCCAGTGGCACTACACCGAGGATAAACGCCAGCGATGTCATGACAATCGGCCGTAGACGAAGGCGGGCGGCTTGCACGGTAGCGTCCACCAGATCATGGCCTTCGTCGTACAGCGTCTTGGCAAACTCGATGATCAAGATGGCGTTCTTCGCGGACAAACCAATAATCGTAATCAGGCCTACTTTGAAGAATACGTCATTGGGCATCCCGCGCAGCGTGACTGCCAGCACGGCGCCCAGGACGCCCAATGGCACTACGAGCAACACCGCAGTCGGTATCGACCAGCTCTCGTACAACGCTGCCAGGCACAGGAACACGATCAGCAGCGACAAGGCCAGCAGAACCGGTGCCTGCGCCCCGGAAACCTGCTCCTGCAAGGACAGGCCGGTCCATTCCAGCCCCAGACCTGCAGGCAACTGGTCGACCAGACGCTGCACTTCTACCATCGCCTCGCCGGTGCTGTGGCCGGCAGCCGACTCGCCGGAGATGCTAATCGCCGGGTAACCGTTGTAGCGGGTCAACTGCGATGGCCCCTGGATCCAGCGGGCCTCGACAAAGGCCGAGAGCGGTACCATCTTGCCCTGGTCGTTGCGCACATTGATTTTCAGCAAGTCTTCGACCTGGCTGCGCTGGTCGCCTTCAGCCTGCACCACGACCCGCTGCATGCGCCCCTGGTTCGGAAAGTCGTTGATATAGGCCGACCCTACGGCGGTAGACAGCACTGCGCCGATGTCTGCAAAGGAGATGCCCAGCGCATTGGCGCGCTTGCGATCGACCTCCAGCTGCACTTGCGGGCTCTCTGCCAGTGCTTCTTCGCGGACATTGGCCAGCACTGGGCTTTTTTCCGCCAGTGCCAGCAGTTCGCTGCGGGCTTGCATCAAGGCGTCATAACCGACCCCGCCGCGGTCTTGCAGGCGGAACTCAAAACCACTGGACGTACCCAGGCCGCTGACCGGGGGTGGCAAGATGGCAAAGGCAATCGCGTCCTTGATTTCACTGAAGGCAGCGTTGGCCCGATCGGCGATGGCAGACGCCGAGTCTTTGGCGCCGCGTTGCGACCAGTCCTTCAGGGTGGTGAAGGCCAGTGCCGCGTTTTGCCCGCTGCCCGAGAAGCTGAAACCCAGAATCATCGTGGTGTTGCCCACGCCGGTCTCGCTGGCGTTGTGGGCCTCGATCTGCTCGACCACGTTGATTGTGCGGTTCTGGCTGGCACCGGGTGGCAACTGGATATCGGTGATGATGTAACCCTGATCCTCGACCGGTAAAAAAGACGAGGGCAGGCGCGCAAAGCACAACACCAGAACCACCAGCAAAGCACCATATAGCAGCAGATAGCGGCCGCTGCGCTTGATCAGATGCACCACCCAGTTTTCATAACCTGCGCTCAGGTGCTCGAACTTGCGGTTGAACCAGCCAAAAAACCCGCCCTTGGCGTGATGCTCGCCCTTGGCGATCGGCTTGAGCAGGGTTGCGCACAGCGCCGGGGTCAATGACAGGGCCAGAAATGCCGAGAACAGAATCGAGGTCGCCATCGACAGCGAGAACTGCTGGTAAATAACCCCCACCGAGCCCGGCATGAATGCCATCGGAATAAACACGGCCACCAGCACCAGGGTGATGCCGACAATCGCGCCGCTGATCTGGGTCATCGCCTTGCGTGTGGCCTCGCGGGGCGACAACCCCTCGCTGACCATGATCCGCTCGACGTTCTCCACCACCACAATGGCATCGTCCACCAGAATGCCGATGGCCAGCACCATGCCGAACATGGTCAGGACGTTGATCGAGAATCCCAGTACCAGCATCGTGGCGAACGTGCCCATCAGCGCCACCGGCACCACCAGGGTCGGGATCAGGGTGTAGCGAATGTTCTGCAAGAACAGGTACATCACCAGAAACACCAGCACCATGGCTTCGACCAGGGTGTAGATGACCTTGGTAATCGAGACTTTGACAAAGGGCGTGGTGTCATAGGGGATGGTGTACTCGACACCGGCCGGGAAGTAGCGGCTGAGCTCGTCCATCTTGGCGCGAATCAGGTTGCCGGTATTCAGCGCGTTGGCTTCCGGGGCCAGCTTGACGCTGAAGGCGCTGGCCGACTTGCCGTTCAAGCGGGTGCCGTACTGGTATTCCTGGCTACCGATCTCAACCCGGGCCACATCGCTGACGCGCACGGTTGAACCGTCCGGGTTGGCGCGCAGGACAATATCGGCAAACTCTTGCGGGGTTGAGAGCTGACCCTTGACCAGTACCGTGGCGGTTATTTCCTGGGTAGAACGACCCGGCAAGTCGCCGATGCTGCCTGCCGATACCTGGGCGTTCTGGCTGGCAATGGCCTGGTTGACATCCGCTGGGGTCAGGTTGAAACCGATCAGCTTCTGCGGGTCGATCCAGATGCGCATGGCCCGCTCGGCACCATACAGCTGGGCCTTGCCGACGCCGTCGATACGCTTGACCTCGTTCATCACGTTGCGCGCCAGGTAGTCGCTTAGCGCGACCTCGTCCAGCGTGCTGGTGCTGTCGGCGGTCAGGGTCACCAGCATCAGAAAGCCCGAGGAGATCTTCTCCACCTGCAAGCCTTGCTGGATAACCGCCTGGGGCAGGCGTGATTCCACCGCTTTAAGGCGGTTCTGGACATCCACCTGGGCCATTTCCGGGTCAGTGCCGGGTTTGAACGTCGCGGTAATGCTGGCACTGCCCAGGCTGCTTTGGGATTCGAAATAGAGCAGGCCGTCGGTACCGTTGAGCTCCTGCTCGATCAGACTGACTACGCTTTCGTCCAGGGTTTGTGCCGAGGCGCCGGGGTAAATCGCGTACACCTCGACCTGCGGCGGTGCCACATCGGGGTATTTGGCGACGGGCAGCTGCGGGATGGCCAAAGCCCCCGCCAGCATAATGAACAACGCAACGACCCAGGCAAAGACCGGGCGGTCGATAAAGAACTGCGGCATGCTCACCGATCCGTGGAGTGTGCGAGAGGAAGTGTCGGGTCATCTATTTGTACTTGTTCGCCCGGGCGGGCGTGTTGCAGGCCTTCAGTGACAATCCGGTCACCGGCCTTAAGCCCGGACGTGACCGCCCAGCGATCATTCTGCGCGCCGCCCAGTTGTACCGGTTGCAGCTGCACGCGGTTGTCGGCATCGATCAGCAGCACCTGGGCGATGCCGGCGCTGTCGCGCAGGATTGCCCGTTGCGGCACGCTGATGCCTTCCTTGTTGACGGCCTGTTCCAGGCGTACCCGCACAAAGCTGCCGGGCAACAGGTCGTAGTCCGGGTTGGGGAACTCGCTGCGCAGAATGATCTGCCCGGTGCTCGGGTCCACGGTGACGTCGGTGAACAGCAGCTTGCCCGGCAACGGGTAGAGACTGCCATTGTCACGAATCAGGGTGGCCCTGGCCTGTTGCTTGCCAACTTGTTGCAATTCGCCAGCGCGGAAAGCTTCACGCAGGTTGTCCAGGTCGCGGGTGGACTGGGTGAGGTCGACATGGATCGGGTTCAGTTGCTGGATGCGCGCCATTGGCGTGACCTCGCCCTGGCCAACCAGTGCACCTTCGGTAACCAGCGCCCGGCCAATGCGCCCGGAAATCGGCGCGGTCACGGTGGCATAGCCCAGGTTCAGTTTTGCCCGCTGGACGGCGGCCTTGTTGGCAGCCACATCGGCGTTGGCCTGCTGGGCCGCTGCCCGTGCGTTGTCATGATCCTGGCGGCTGATGGCATTGATGCCGATCAGCTCGGCATAACGCTGGTCCTGCAGTTTTGCCTGCAGGGCCACTGCCTCGGATTTGCGCAATGCTGCCTGAGCGCTGTCCAGATCGGCCTGAAACGGTGCAGGATCGATCAAAAACAGCACGTCGCCCTGTTTGACTTCACTGCCTTCGATGTACACGCGCTTGAGCACCACGCCTGCAACACGGGCACTGACTTGCGCCACGCGCGGGGCGACCACGCGCCCGCTCAATTCGTTATTGACCGACAGCGGCGCCGTAGCGATGACTTCGCTGCGCACTTTGGCCAAAGGAGGTCGGGTTTCAGCGACCGGACTTTTGTCACAGGCACTGATGGCCAGGGCCAGGGCCGTGAGAAATAGAGGGGCGAAGAGCTTTTTCAACGATCGTGCCTTCTGAAATATGCGGGATGTTTCTGTTTGGCATGCTAAGCGCAGCACGCAAGGGGCGTTGTGAAGCTATGTAGAGGGAGTGTGAAAAAGTGTGAAGGTTATGCGGCTATCCCTGCCAGGTTGTATATCCTTCGGGTTTCCCCCGGTTGTAAGCAGTTATTATGCCCACTATTTTGCTGGTCGAAGACGATGCCGCACTTTCGGAGCTGATTGCCAGCTATCTGGAGCGCAATGGCTATCAAGTCAGCGTGATTGCCCGAGGTGATCAAGTCTGTGACAGGGCGAGAAGCAACCCGCCTGACCTGGTCATTCTTGACCTGATGTTGCCAGGCCTTGATGGCCTGCAAGTCTGCCGTTTGCTCCGTACCGAGTCAGCAAGCCTGCCGATCCTGATGTTGACAGCCCGCGACGATAGCCATGATCAGGTGCTGGGGCTAGAGATGGGGGCCGACGATTATGTGACAAAACCTTGCGAGCCACGGGTGTTGTTGGCCCGGGTACGCACTCTTTTGCGTCGCAGCAGCCTGGCCGAGCCGCAAGTAGCCAGTGACCGTATCGTTATCGGCAACCTGTGCATCGACCTGTCGGAACGCACCGTCAGTTGGCGCGGGCAGATGATCGAATTGTCCAGCGGCGAGTACAACCTGCTGGTGGTGCTGGCCCGGCATGCCGGCGAAGTGCTGAGCCGTGACCAGATTCTGCAGCGTCTGCGTGGCATTGAGTTCAACGGTACTGATCGCTCGGTCGATGTGGCCATTTCCAAGCTGCGGCGAAAGTTCGATGACTGCGCCGGCGAAGCGCGCAAGATCAAGACCGTATGGGGCAAGGGCTACCTGTTCAGTCGCTCGGAATGGGAATGCTGAATCCATGCTCAAGATTCTGATACGCCTGTATCTGGTGACCATCGTGACGTTTGCCACGGCCAGTTACCTGATCCCCGGGGTGATCGTGTCGCTGTTTCATGAGCGCTTCATGAACTACAACATCGACATGTCGCGGGGCATGCAGGCCTTGCTGGTCAAACAGTTCCATCATCTGCCCCCTGAGCAATGGCCTGAACTCGCCCGAGAAATCGACACGCAGTTCCAACCGATACGGGTCAATCTGCTGCCCATTAGCGATGCCAAGTTCACTGCCGGGGAACAACAGCAGTTGAAGCAGGGGCAGGGCGTCTTGCGCATTGGCGAGTGGGGCTGGCGTACGCTGGTGGTTTCACCGCTGGACGATCAGGTTGCAATTGAATGGGTCATGCCGCCTGACCCCTTTGACATGAATGTGCTGTATTGGAGCATCAACGTACTGATCGGTGCCGCCATGCTCGGTGGCTTGCTGCTTTGGCTGCGACCGCACTGGCGCGACCTGGAGCGGCTCAAACTGACCGCGGCACGTATCGGTCAGGGGCAACTCAGCGAGCGTACGCAGATCTCCCAACGTTCCAATATTCACGGCCTGGCCACGGTGTTCGACGCCATGGCGCAGGATGTCGAGCACCTGCTCAACCAGCAGCGGGACCTGCTCAATGCGGTATCCCACGAGTTGCGTACGCCATTGACGCGCCTGGACTTCGGCCTGGCCCTGGTTTTGTGCGACGACTTGCCCCGGGCTAGCCGTGAGCGCCTGCAAGTGCTGGTGGGGCATATTCGCGAACTGGATGGGCTGGTGCTTGAGCTGCTGTCATTCAGCCGCCTGCAAAACCCGGCTTTGATGCCGGAAAGGGTAGAGGTCTCGCTGGACGAGTTTATCGACAGCATCCTCGGCAGTTTCGATGAGGAGCTCGAAGCGCCCGAAATCGTGCTGGATGTGTTGTTACACGGTGCTCAAGAGCGTTTTGCCCTTGATCCGCACCTGACTGCCCGGGCGCTGCAAAACCTGTTGCGCAATGCCATGCGTTATTGCGACCGACGAATTCAGGTGGGTGTAAGCGTCACTGCGCAAGGCTGTGAGATGTGGGTAGATGACGATGGCATCGGCATTCCCGAACAGGAACGCGAGCGAATTTTTGAGCCGTTCTACCGCCTGGATCGCAGTCGCGACCGGGCAACCGGGGGCTTCGGCCTGGGCCTGGCGATCAGTCGTCGCGCCCTGCAAGCGCAGGGCGGGACGCTGAATGTCGAACAATCGCCTCTGGGCGGCGCCCGCTTCAAGCTCTGGTTGCCGGCCTGAAGAAGGAGACTGCGACCTAGATGGAACGTCGCTGGCGACTCACATGCTTCAAGCCTTCAATAATCAGCACGACCACCGCGAGCCAGATAGGGCCATAGGTCAGCCATTGACCCTCTTCCAGGCTATCGCCCAGCAACAGGGCGACAGCGACCAGCAGCACCGGCTCGACATAGCTGAGCAAGCCAAACAAGCTGAAGGGCAGCAGGCGGCTGGCCAGGATGTACGAGAAGCCGGCCGCAGCACTGATAATGCCCATCAGCGGCACCAGCGCATACAGTGCCTGGCGTTGCTCGCCAAGGTCGATATGCGGCCCTGCCAGCACAAACCACAGGGACGCCGGAACCATTAGCAACATGTCCAGCCAGAGGCCACCCAGGTTGTCGATGCCGATCTTCTTGCGCAGCACGAAGTACATCGGGTAGCCGATGGCCACCACCAGGGTCGTCCAGGAGAAGCCGCCGGTGCGATACAGCTCATTGGCCACACCGACCACGGCCAGGGCCGTGGCGATTTTCTGCAGGTGCGACAGGTGCTCGCCGTACACAATGCGGCCGGTGAGGATCATCGTCAGGGGCAACAGGAAGTAACCCAGCGACACATCCAGACCGTGTCCATTGAGCGGCCCCCACATAAACATCCACAGCTGTAGACCGACCAGGAAACTGGTAAGCAGCACGCAAGGAATCAGTAGAGGTTTATCGCGTAAGCGTTTGAAAATTATAGGAACCCATTTCCAGTCGCCAGAGAGGCAGATAAACAGGGTCATGAAGGGCAGCGAGATCAGTATTCGCCAGCCGAAGATTTCCTGGCCATCGAGGGGCCAGAGAAGGGAAGTGAACCAGTACAGAACGCCAAACAGACAGGAAGCCAAAATCGATAGAACAATGCCTTTAGACACAACAACCTCAATGGATCTACAACGTTACTCGTGTGAGTGGGCGCATAGCTTGAGGCTGTTGGCGGTCATTGGCAAACGCCTTTTAAACCAGTTACTTGGGAGTAATTCTTGTTGGTGATGTTTAACTTTGAAAATCGCAAGCAATTACTGGGCCAAAGTCGTTTAAAACGTGCGTTCGTGTTTTGAAAAAAACTGATTAACGGTGGGCTGTTACGGTGCAAAAGGGCAGATTGTGGGAGCGAGCCTGCTCGCGAAGCAGGCAACGCGAGCATTGCAGGAAATCGCAGTGATGCCTTCGCGAGCAGGCTCGCTCCCACTGTTTACACAGACCGGCGCTGGCGTACCAGATGCTTGAAGCCTTCAAAAATCAACACCAGCACGGCCAGCCAGATCGGCAGGTAGGTCAGCCATTGCCCGGCGCTGATGCTTTCACCCAGCAGTAACGCTACCAGCACCAGCAATACCGGTTCGACATAACTGAGCAGGCCAAACAGGCTGAATGCGAGCATGCGGCTGGCGAGGATATAGCTGATCAGGGCCAGGGCACTGATGCCTCCCAGAACCGGAATCAGCGCGTACAGTGCCGGGCGATGGCTGGCCACATCAAAGCCCTGTTCGCCGCTTTGCACAAACCACCAGGCCACCGGCATCAACAGCAACATGTCGACCCACAGGCCGCCGAGGTTGTCGGTGCCTGAGCGCTTGCGCAGCACGAAGTACAAGGGGTACCCGATGGCCACCACCAATGTGGTCCAGGAGAACCCACCCACTCGATACACCTCGTTGGCAACCCCCAGGGTTGCCAGCGCAGCCGCGATTTTTTGCAGATGGGACAACTGCTCGCCATACACCAGGCGCCCGGTGAGCAGCATGGTCAGCGGCAACAGGAAGTAACCCAGCGAAACGTCCAGGCTGTGGCCGTTGAGCGGTGCCCACAGAAACAACCAGAGTTGCACGCCCACCAGGGCACTGGACGCCAACAGCACGGCAAGGAATTTCGGTTGTTGGCGCAGCCGCGAGAAAATCACCGGCACTAGCCGCCAATCACCGGAAAAACACATGAACAGGGTCATGCAGGGCAGGGTCAGGAGCATCCGCCAGCCGAAGATCTCGGCGCCGCTCAAGGGCCAGAGCAGGGATGTGAAGTAATACATGACACCGAACAGGCTCGATGCCAGAACAGACAGAACAATACCTTTGGACACAACAGCCTCGTTGAAACACGCATTTTGATTATTAGAAGTGCGTAGCTTGAGGCTCTGCGAGCTGCAGGGCAAATGCTTGATTGATTGTGGGCGCCAGATAATCAGTGGGAGCTGGTTTGCCTGCGATGCAGACGCCGCGGTCTGTCTGTCAGACCGCGGTGTTGCCATCGCGGGCAAGCCCGGCTCCCACAGGTTGTGCTTGATTATGCGTTTTTGATTCCACGGGTCATGCGCAGTGCCAGCAGGCTGCCACCCACAATGACCGCTGCCAGCAAGTACAGCGCCACGTCAGTGGAACCGGTGGCGTCTTTGACAAAACCCACCAGATACGGGCTGAGGAAACCGGCCATTTGCCCCATTGAGTTGATCAGTGCCAGGCCGCCTGCGGCCGCCCCTGCGCTGAGCATCGCCGTCGGTACCGGCCAGAACATCGGCAAACCGGTCAGTGCACCCATGGTGGCAATGGTCAGGCCCAGAATCGCTATGGCCGGCTGGGTGGCGAAATTCACCGCAATCACCAGCCCCAGCGCACCCATCAGCATCGGCACCACCAGGTGCCAGCGCCGCTCTTTGTGCAGGTCTGCCGAGCGCCCGACCAGCAGCATAAATACCGCTGCCAGCAGGTAGGGAATGGCGCTGATCCAGCCAATCACCAGGGTGTCGCTGAAACCCAGGTTCTTGATGATCGACGGCAGCCAGAAGTTGATCGCGTACACGCCACTCTGGATGCAGAAGTAAATCAGGCCAAAGGCCCAGATGGCCGGGTTTTTGAACACTGCCAGCAGCGAATCGGTGGAAGAGGCCGGCTTGCTGTCCGCGTCCAGGCGATGGTCGGCTTCCAGTACCGCCCGCTCGTGGGCACCCAGCCATTTGGCGTTGGCAAAACTGTCACTGAGCAGGTAGATCGCCAGGCCGCCCAGCAACACTGTAGGCACGCCTTGCAGCAGGAACATCCACTGCCAGCCGGCAAGGCCGCCCTGGCCTGCAGCGAAGTGGCTGAGGATCCAGCCGGAGAACGGCCCACCGATCAAGCCCGAAACAGGAATGGCACACATGAACAGCGCCATGATCCGGCCACGACGAAACGTCGGGAACCACTGCGACAGATACAGCACCACGCCCGGGAAAAAGCCCGCTTCAGCCGCGCCGGTCAGCAGGCGCAGGGTATAGAAGCCAGTAGGCGTGGTGACAAACATCAGGCAGGTCGACAGTGTGCCCCAACTGATCATCATCACTGCAATCCAGCGCCTGGGGCCGAATCGGGTCAGGGCCAGATTGCTCGGTACGCCACACAAGACGTAGCCGATAAAGAAGATCCCGGCACCCAGGCCGTAGACCGTTTCGCTGAACTTGAGGGCGTCAAGCATCTGTAATTTGGCAAAGCCAACGTTTACCCGGTCGAGGTAATTGAACAGATAGCAGATAAAAATAAACGGAATCAAGCGCAGGGTGATGCGTTTGTAGATGGCGTTTTTATCGTCATCGCTGATCAGCGATGCGGTGGCGCTCTGTGACATCTTATGTCTCTCTTTATTATGTTTTTTCACGATCCAGGGGTAACGTTGACCGCAGCTTGAGTCTCGGTCACCACAACGCTGCTGTCTTTGTGCTGTCGCACAGCATTTCGCCAAGCGCTCTGTGCCCGTGAACAAATGTACCCAAGGATAGTCACCCCATGTTTGAACTGGACCACGATTTGGCGCAGGACATCGTTGACCGTGCGATGGCCATTTTGCCTTACAACGTAAACGTTATGGACAGCCAGGGCCTGATCCTGGGCAGTGGCGAGCCCGAGCGTATCAATACCCGGCACGAAGGGGCGCAATTGGTGCTGGCCAATGGACGGGTGGTGGAAATCGACGCACAAACGGCCAAATGCCTTAAGGGCGTGCAGCCGGGTATCAACTTGCCACTGCTGCTCGACCAGCGACTGATCGGGGTGCTGGGCCTGACTGGCGAGCCCGAACTGCTGCGTACCTATGCCGAACTGGTGCGCATGACCGCTGAAATGCTGGTGGGCCAGCGCTTTCAGCAGGCCGAGCAACAATGGCGACGCCAGCGTTGTGATGACTTGGTGGCTTTGCTGCTCAGCGAGGGCGGTGACTCCCCGCGCCTGATTGATGAGGCCCAGCAGCTGGGGCTCAAGCCGCAGCTGTCTCGCATCCCCTATCTGTTCGAGCTGGGTAAGGGACAAAGTGCCGAGGCTTTGAGTGCCTGGTTGCAATCACGCTACCCGGACAGCTGGTGTGTGTGCCCGGCAACCGGGTCCCTGCTGTGGTGCCGCCCTGCAACCGCTGCACTGGATGATCTGCGTTTGCTGGAGAGGCTCGACGGCCAGGGCTGGCAGGTATTGCGCATTGCTGCGGGCGGGCAGGCCGATGCGCTCAAGGGGTTGCGCCGCTGTTACCGCCGGGTGGGGGACTTGCTGGCCTATGGCCGTGATGTGCTGCCGCACACCCGGTTGTTAACCCTTGATCGCTATCGCTTGCCGGTAATGCTGTGGCGCCATCGCAATGATGATGCATTGGAAGAACTGCTCGGCCCGCTGCACAAAGTAGTGGCCAAGGACGCCAATGGCCAATTGATTACCACACTGCGCAGTTGGTGCGAGCACGACGGCCAGAGCCAGGCCTGCGCCGATGCGCTGGGGATTCATCGCAACAGCCTGCGTTATCGGATGGAGCGCATCGCGGAATTGAGCGGCGTCGACCCCTTGAGCCTCAATGGCATGCTGGCCCTTTATCTGGGGGTGCAGTTACTGCCCCAGAGCTGAGCATTGTCCAAATGAACAACAAAGCCCGTGATTGCTTGTGCGCCCGACTGGCGTGTTTTCGCCCCGTTGCTGGCAGCATGGAAGGCATAAGAACTGGAGATGCGCCCCATGAAAATCGTGATTGCCCCCGACTCGTTCAAAGACAGTCTGAGTGCCGAAAAAGTCGCCGATGCGATCGCTGCCGGTCTGGCTGATGTCATGCCCCACGCGCAGTTGATCAAATGCCCGATGGCCGATGGTGGTGAAGGCACAGTCGAGGCGATCGTCGCCGCCGGTAATGGCCAGTTGCGCCGCAATCATGTGCAAGGCCCTCTGGGCGCGCCGATCGAGGCCCATTGGGGCTGGCTGCCGGACAGCCACACAGCCATCATCGAAATGGCCGAAGCCAGCGGCCTGCAACTGCTCAAGCCGGAGCAGCGCAATGCCTGCATCACCAGCACCTTCGGTACTGGCGAACTGATCAAGGCTGCCCTGGACGCCGGTGCCCGCAGGGTGATCCTGGCTATCGGCGGCAGTGCAACCAACGACGCCGGGGCAGGCGCGTTGCAGGCCCTGGGTCTGGGCTTGTTCGATGCCCAGGGCAATCACCTGCCGCGTGGCGGCCTGGCGCTGGCCCATGTGGCGCGTATCGAACTGTCAGACCTGGACCCGCGCCTGGCCGAAGTACGCTTTGAAATTGCCGCCGACGTCAACAACCCGCTGTGTGGCGAACACGGTGCTTCGGCAATCTTCGGCCCGCAAAAAGGCGCATCCGCCGAACAGGTGCGCTTGCTGGATCAGGCGCTGGGGCACTTTGCCGATCACTGTGCAAACGTGCTGCCCAAGGATGTGCGACACGAGCCGGGCTCGGGCGCTGCCGGCGGGCTGGGGTTTGCTGCCAAGGCGTTCTTCGGCGCGCAGTTTCGCGCCGGGGTTGAAGTAGTGGCCGAGCTTGTAGGGTTGGCAGAAGCGGTGAAGGGCGCAGACCTGGTGATCACCGGTGAAGGCCGTTTCGATGCCCAGACCCTGCGCGGCAAAACCCCCTTTGGCGTGGCGAGCATCGCCCGCGCTGAAGGGGTCCCGGTGGTGGTATTGGCCGGCACGTTGGGCGAGGGGTATCAGGCGCTGTATGAGCACGGCATCAACGCGGCATTTGCAATTGCCAGCGGCCCGATGACCCTGCAGGACGCCTGCGCCCGGGCAGCACCATTGCTCACCGACCGGGCGCGGGATATTGCGCGGTTGCTGATCCTGGCCCGGGGTTAAATCCCCCCCTGTGGCAGCGAGCTTGCTCGCGAAAGCATCGCTGTGGTTTGCCAGATCGACCGCGTCGTTTGCATCGCAGGCAAGCCAGCTCCCGCATTGAGGCTACACATCACAGAATCGTGTAAGCTTTGCGGCTCTTCGCATTCGACCCTTAGCGAGCCCTATGCCGTCGCTCTTCAAACGCTCCTTGCTGCCTAAACTGCGCAGCTTTCCGTTGTCCGCCGATGCGCTGAGCATCTTGCCCAGCCCTGCGGATTTTCGCCGCTGCCTGCTGGAGCAGATTGCAGGTGCACGCCATCGCATCACGCTGGTGGCCTTGTACCTGCAACAGGACGAAGCCGGGCAGGAGATCCTCGATGCCCTGCACGCCGCCAAGGCCGCGCGCCCCGAGCTGGAAATTGCCGTGGTGGTTGACTGGCTGCGCGCCCAGCGCGGGTTGATCGGTGCAGGCAAACAGCCCGGCAACGCGGCCTGGTATCAGGCACAAACCGCAGCCCACGACACCCATGTGCCGATTTATGGCGTGCCGGTGCAGACCCGCGAACTGTTCGGGGTGCTGCATCTCAAGGGCTTTATCGTGGATGACTGCGTGATCTACAGCGGTGCAAGCCTGAACAACGTGTACCTGCACAAGCTCGACAAGTATCGATTCGACCGTTACCACCTGCTGCACAACAAACCGCTGGCTGACAGCATGCAGCACTTTGTCCAGCATGATCTGATCGAGAGCAAGGCCGTGCATCGCCTCGACCTGCCCACATTGCCTACCACTCGCAGCCTGCGCAGCGCTATCGGGGATTTTCGCAGCCACCTGAAAAAAGCCAGCTACGATACCAGCGCCGGGACTGTCGGCCACTTTGGCCTGTCGGTCAGCCCGCTACTGGGGGTGGGTAAAAACAATCAGCTGAGCCGGGTTATTTGTGAACTGATCGCCAGCAGCCAGCAACAGCTGACCATCTGCACCCCGTACTTCAACCTGCCATTGCCGGTGACTCGTGAAATCAACCGGGCTCTGGAACGTGGAGTGCGGATTGATATCGTGGTGGGCGACAAGACCGCCAACGACTTCTATATCCCGCCGAGCGAACCGTTTCGGGTTATCGCAGCGCTGCCGTATCTGTATGAGCTGAGCCTGCGCCGCTTCGCCAAGAGCCATCAGCGCATGATCGACAACGGTCTGTTGAACCTGCATCTGTGGCGCGAAGGTGACAACACCTACCACCTTAAAGGCATGTGGGTGGATGACCGCTACACCTTGCTGACCGGCAATAACCTCAATCCTCGGGCATTCCGCCTGGATCTGGAAAACGGCCTGTTGATCGACGATCCGCGCCGTGAGTTGCTGGAGCCGCGCAGCAAGGAGCTGGAGGCTATCTTTGCCCATACGCAACGTATCGACAACTTCAAGGACCTGGAAACCCTGGCTGATTATCCGCCAGCGGTGGCCAAGTTCCTGCGTCGCGTAAGCCGGGTACGGATCGAACGCCTGCTCTACCGAATTCTCTGAATACCTGTGGGAGCGGGCTTGCTCGCGATAGAAGCGGCGCGGTGTACCTGTCACGGCGCGTCGATGCAATCGCGAGCAAGCCCGCTCCCACAGGGTATGGTCAGGGTAATTGCGGGATATACACCACGCTGCCACCTTCGCGTTTGTGCAACAACCGGTCGCCATTGTCCGGCTGGCTGGTGAGGGTCTGGTGATCCATGCTCAAGTAGCCAAGGGGCAGGGGATCGCCACTGCGGTACTGGGCAAAAATCAGCGTACGTTGCGGGTTGAAATGCTGGCCGCTGGTTTTGTCCAGCCAG
Source organism: Pseudomonas sp. CCC4.1 (assembly GCF_035019225.1). Taxonomy (NCBI): domain Bacteria; kingdom Pseudomonadati; phylum Pseudomonadota; class Gammaproteobacteria; order Pseudomonadales; family Pseudomonadaceae; genus Pseudomonas; species Pseudomonas sp. CCC4.1. The sequence continues at coordinate 53,926 of NZ_JASJWL010000001.1, forward strand.
GCCATTAACCCGGCACTGTCGCCATCGCGAGGGTAATCCTGGCTCTGGTCGATATAGAAGAACGGCTCGCCTTCATTCTGCACATACATGGGCAGTTTGTTGTCGACATCAATCATCACCATGCGCCACTGATCCCAGGGCGCCTGCTGGCTGGCCCGCGCTTTCACATCCTGGCCAAACTGGATAACCCCGCCGCCGCCGTTGGACCACGGATAGAACACCCCCAGCACCAACAGCAGTAACGTCGCACTCATGCCGAAACCGATGTTCCAGCGGCGCGGGTTGGTTTTGCCTTGCGCCATGCGCCGGGTCACCCACCAGGCCGCCAGCAGCTGGGCCAACGGCACCAGCGGCAACACGTAATAACTGCGCCGGCTGCCGCTGGCGGTGAAAAATACAAACAGCAAACCCAGCCCCCACACCAGCCACCGCGTATTGGGCTCGATATGCCGCCATTGACGTACGGCCACCCACAGCCCGATCATCCAGAATGGTGCCCAGGGCAGGGTGTAGGCCGGCAAGTAGATCAGGTAGGTGTAGATCGGCCCCATATGGTCAAAGGGGTTGAAGAACCGCACCACGTTTTCACGTAGCACCAGTTCCAGCCCGCTTTCGCCATAGGTGGGCGCGCCATACAGGTGGGACAGCACGAAGGGCAGCATATATACGGCCCCGGCAACCACCAGGGCGAGGAGCAAACGCAGGTTCAGATGACGCTTCCAGCGTTGTTCACTTAGCAGATGAGGCAACAGCACCAGCCCTGGCAGGATAAAACCGATCAGCCCCTTGAGCAGCGAGGTCAGGGACAGCAACAGGAAAAACACACAGTACCGGCTCAGACGGGTGTCATCGGGGCCGCGCCAGTACCACCAGACTGCCGCCAGCAAGCCGAACACCGTAAGGATGTCCGCCGTGGCCACCCGCGCCCAGAATACAAAGTAGAAGGTCGTGGCCAGCATCCAGCCAGCGATCAGCCCGGTGCCCTTGCGAAACAACTGCTCGCCGAGCAGGTACACCAGCCACACGCTTAGCCAGGCGGCAATAACGGATGACAGGCGCAAGGACCAGTTGCCCAGGCCACCCATCAAGCTTGCGGTTGCCGTGATCAGCCAGTACGAGGGCAGGGGCTTGTCGTAGTAGGGCGAGCCTTTCAGATAAGGATCCAGGTAATCACCGCTCTGCAGCATCTGCAGGGCGATATTGGCCCAGCGGGTTTCCGGGCCCCAGAGCTCCCGTGAACCCAGGCCCAGCAACAAGAGCAGGGCAGATACGGCCAACAACACCAGCAAGCCTTTTTGCTCGCTGTTCCAGCGTTTGATCAGAGTCATACAGGCTGAACCTTGGGAAAGATGAAAATCGCGAGATCACCGCGTTCGTAGCGCTTGCCACCCAGCGGCAGCAGCTCGACTTCGTGGGTTTCCAGTGCCGAATGAGCGCGCATGACCACGCCGACCGAGCCGCGTAAACGTGCCTCCTTCATCCAGCGATCGATGCTATCCATATCAACCTGACGCCCGGCTGAATCGGCATAATCCAAACCATATTTAAGCTCTCCGGTGCTGTTATAGAGCGTGATATCAGGCCGACCCAGGCGCCAGGACAGGGCCGATGCCGCGCCCAGGTCATTGCTGAGCAGCGTGCGGGCCTGACTCAGTTCCTGTACATGCTCGGCAATAAACTGATCGGGCATTTTGCTGTTGATGATCACTCCCGGCATCGCAGCGGGCAACAGCGCCACCAGCACACCCATGCCCATCGCAGGTGCTGCCCACAGCAGCAGCGGGCGTAGGGCTTGCAGGGCGTTGCTAAGCAGCCAGCCCAGCAACACGATATAGGCCAGAGACAGGCTGAACACCTCGGTGTTCTCATACACCGGGCGACTGAATTGCAGGTAAGCCAGTCCAACCAGGCCGGCAACCGCCAATAGCACATTCAACAGGCCGTTGATACGCAGGGTGCGGCCCTTTGCCTGTTCAATCCATGAAACCACGGCTCGGCCCATCAGCAGCGCCAAAGGCAGCAGGCACGGCATGATGTAGGTGGGCAGCTTGCCCTTGCTCATGCTGAAGATGGCCAGTGGCAGCAGCATCCACAACAGCAGAAAGCCGATCGCAGGTTGGCGCTTGTGTTTCCAGGCATCCATCAGGGTTTTCGGCAGCAAGGCCGCCCAGGGCAGGCTGGCGGCCAACAGGATCGGCAGGTAGAACCACCAGGGTTGGGTATGTTGTGCATCGGCCGCGCTGAAACGGCGTACGTGTTCGTTCCAGAAAAAAAACTGCCAGAAGTCCGGTTCCTGATGGTGGATCGCCAGCGCCCACGGCAGGCAGACAGCCACTGCGACAAGGATCGCCAACGGGCCATGGCTCAGCACTTCCTTGACGCGCCGCTGCCACAAGGCATAGGGAGCGGCGATCAACACGGGCAGTAACCAGGCCAGAAACCCCTTGGTCATAAAGCCCATGCCGCAGGCCACGCCCAGCACGGCCCAGGCACCGATGCGCGCGCGGCGGGTGGTGCTGTCAAAGGCATACCAGAGTGCTACCAGACTGAGGTTGACCCAGAAGGTGAACTGCGGGTCGAGGTTGGCATAGCCGGCTTGCCCGGCCACCAGTCCAAAACTCATATACAGCAGTGCGCTGGCAAAACGCTTGCGCGGGTCATGCCACAGGCGCCCGGCAATCAGCCATGCCAGCCAGACACTCAGCCCGGTACTCAGTGCCGAGGCGATCCGCACACCAAACAGGTTGTCACCGAATACAGCTTGCCCGATAGCGATCATCCAGTAACCGGCAACCGGCTTCTCGAAATAGCGCAAGCCCATAAAGTGTGGGGCTACCCAGTTGCCGCTATGGAGCATTTCCTGGCTGATCTGGGCATAGCGGGTTTCGTCAGGTATCCATAAGCCGTGGCTCATCAGCGGCAAAAGATAAAATACGACAAAAGCCAGGATCAAACCGGGTATTGCCCAGCGCTCAACACCTCGAGTGCGGGTATTGCAAGGTACAACGCCAGCCATGCTTTCCATCTGCGCGCCTGTTATCGACGTAAGTTATGGCCAGCACGTTAATCGGGAGGAAGTGGCGGAGAGGTGAAGCCTATGTGAAAAAAATGCGCGTCAAGCAGGGGTTACCCGATACACGCAACGGCGACTGCCTGTGATCATGTGTTCTGTTCGCTCAACCTGCCCCGAGTCCCCGATGGCCGCCTGAAACACTTGCAACTCTGCCCGGCAAAAGCCCTGGCATTGCTGCGCTGCAACACAGATCGGGCAGTGATTTTCGATGATCAGCCAGTTCTCGCCTTCAGCTTCCATGCTCGCCATATACCCGGCGCTGTCGCGTATGGCCACCAGCACCTGAACTTTCTCTTGCAGGTTTCGCCCTTGCTCACAGGCTGCAACGTATTCGCGGGTATTGGCCAGTTCCATGCTCTCGACCACTTTGTCGATCCCTTCATTGCCGTAGATCAGCTTGATTGAATCAATCAACTGCGCCGTGAGCTGCGCATGGGTATTGGGGAATCTGGCTTGAGCGGTATCGGTCAATACCCATTTTTGCGAAGGGCGCCCGGCCCCAACCGGCGGCATCAGGCAGCCAACGATCATGGCGCCGTCTACCAGCTTCTGAATCTGCTGGCGCGCAGCTTCCGGGGTGATATCGAGCATTGCCCCAAGATCCGCGGTTTTCAATGGCCCACGGGTTTTAAGCAGAAACAGGATCCGCTCGGCAGTGGCCCCGGTGTTGCGTGCAATATCAGGAGAGTCGGTCACGGGCATCGTACAAAGTCATCAGGGTAATGAGGTTTATGGGGGGATCATACCGCTTGGAGGATAAATAATTACCAAAGCATTTGCTTTTATAATAGGCTGATTGCATCGAAATGGAACTCAAGGAAGGGAAATGACAACGGCATCGGGATGGTCGGCATTGCTATGGGGCCGCAACGGGCTGCGATCGGTGGCACTGGCAGGCGGAGTGGCGTTGCATGCCATCAACGTGTATCTGGTGACAACCATTTTGCCCTCGGTGGTCAAGGATATCGGCGGGCTGGATTACTACGCCTGGAACACCACACTGTTTGTGGTGGCCTCGATCATTGGCTCGGTAGTATCGGCCAAATGCCTGTCGGCCCTTGGCCCCAGGCTCGCGTATAGCCTCGCCGGGCTGGTCTTTGCGCTGGGTTGCGGGGTGTGCAGCAGCGCCCCTGACATGGCCGTGCTGGTGTTGGGGCGCACCATTCAAGGCCTTGGCGGCGGACTGTTGTTTGCCCTGCCATATTCAATGATCCGACTGGTGTTCAACCAAACCCTGTGGCCAAGGGCGATGGCCCTGATTTCAGGAATGTGGGGCGCCGCGACCTTGATTGGCCCGGCCGTTGGCGGGGTGTTTGCGCAGTACGATGCCTGGCGTGCAGCATTCTGGGCGCTGATCCCGGTAACCCTGCTGTTTATGCTACTGGCCTGGGCCATGCTGCCCGGGAAAAGAGTCGAGGCATCACCTCGTCTGGTCTTGCCCTGGCTGCAACTGTTGCTGTTGACTGGCGTGGTGATGGCGATTGCCCTGGGCAGCATCAAGCCATCGCCGCTGTATAACGCGCTTGGGCTGGTGATCGGGCTGGTACTGCTGTATGCCGTGTACCGTGTTGAAAGCAGCGACAGGCACCGCATGTTGCCCAAGCACAGCCTGAGCCCTGGCAGTGCGCTGTTGCCGATCTATCTGTCGATGAGCCTGATGGTCATTGGCATGACCAGCGAAGTGTTTGTACCGTACTTCTTGCAGGTTTTGCATCTGCAAACCCCGCTGGTGGCGGGCTATATTGCAGCGCTGATGGCGGCCGGCTGGACCCTTGGCGCCTTTTACAGCAGCGGCCTGGCGCTGGCATCTGCCAACCGGGCAATCTGCTGCGGCCCCGTATTTGTGGTGTCGGGGCTGGCACTGGCGGCTGTCTGTGTGCCGCAAAGCGGCAGTTCATTGATCAGCCTGACCGGCGTTTCCCTGGCAATGATCGGCGTCGGTACAGGGATCGGGCTGGCGTGGCCGCATCTGCTTACCCGAGTACTGGCCAATGTGCCTGACAGCGAAAAGGACATTGCCGGTGCGTCCATTACCACCGTGCAACTGATTGCCACGGCGATTGGCGCGGCACTGGCGGGGATGATTGCGAATATGGCCGGTTTATCCGCTACGGGTGGCGTGGAGGGTGCCGCCAATGCTGCCGCCTGGCTCTTTGGCCTGTATGCCGTGTTGTCTGCGTTGCTGTTTATAACGGTGCGACAGGTGATTGCCCATAGTGCAAAGCGCTGAATCCGCCAGAAATCATGCCTGTGTCGATTTGTCGCAGGCGTTGCTGCATCCCCCGGTTTTACAGGCTGCTGGCGCTGTAGTGCACCATTGAGGGGCGTGACTGCCGTGCGACAGCCTAGCGACAGTGGTAAATTCTGCGCCCATGCAACACGTCTACCCCACAGCAATCGTGCGCGCCAAGCCGGTCACTCCTGGCATCGGGCAGCGTACACACCTGCCTGATAATACGCAGGTTAAAGGCCTTTTCCGTTGGAAAAGGCCGCTTAAAGGAACCTGACATGAATGATTTACTGACTCGCCGCCGCGTAGTCACCGGTCTTGGCTTGCTCAGCCTGGGCTTGATCGCAGGTTGCGACCCTGGCAGCGGTTTGTCATACAAGTACGGCAAAGACCTCAGCAATGAAATCCTCGGGCGCAAGTTCAAGCTCAGGGATGCTCAAGGCAACGAGATGATGCTGGGCAGTTTTCGCGGGATGATGCCGATGATTTTCTTCGGCTTTACCCAGTGCCCGGCCGTGTGCCCGACCGCGCTGGCCCGTGCCGCCCAGGCGAAGAAAATGATGGGCCCCGACGGCGACCGCTTGCAGGTGGTGTTTATCACCCTGGACCCGGAGCGCGACAAGCCGGCGATGCTTGATGCCTATGTAAAAGCCTTTGACCCGAGCTTTATTGCCTTGTCCGGCACACTTGAAGAAACCGCGGCTACGGCCAAGGAATTCAAGGTGTTTTACGAGAAGATCCCTACCGGTGATTCTTACACCCTGTCTCACACCGCAACCAGTTTCGTTTTCGATTCCCGTGGTGTGTTGCGTCTTGGCCTGTCGCCTTCACTGTCAGCCAAGCAGTGTGCCGAAGACCTGCTCACCGTGATGTCAGTCTGCTAATCCTGTGCACTTTGGAATGAGCCAACCCTATGAAGCCTGTTAAGTATCTACTGTTGTCACTGCTGGGCATGAGCCTGCACGTTTCTGCGCAAACCGTTGTTGATGATGCCTGGGTACGCGCCACCGTGGCCGGTCAGCCTTCGACCGGTGCCTTTATGCACATTACTTCGAGCACCGACAGCAAGCTGGTTGAAGTCCGTTCTGCGGTAGCCAAGACCGTACAGATCCACGAATCGAAGATGCAAAACGACGTGATGAGCATGCAGCCAGTGACATCGGTAGCGCTACCGGCGGGCAAGAGCGTGGCCATCGAACCTGAGGGCTACCATGTGATGCTGATTGACCTGGTCAATCAGGTCAAAGCCGGTGACCAGGTACCTTTGACCCTTATTGTTGAAGACAGCAAAGGGGTCAAGGAACAGATTGAGGTGAAGGCCGAGGCGCGTGCACTTAATAGCATGCCGATGCACCACGATCATGGTTCGATGCACTGATTCGCAGTTAAACGCCGTAGCAGCAGCCTCGTTCCTTCGGCAGCTGCTACGGTTGGTTTACCTAAAACCTGCCCGTCAGCGGGTATTCGACCGCCAGGCGTATCTGGTCCGCATCCAGTTCGGCCTGTGCGGTATTGCCGCGATGGACATTATGTCGCAATGACATGATGGTGCCCTTGGCTGCACCGCTCTGCACCACATAGCGCGCTTCGAGATCCCGTTCCCAGTGCTTCCCGCCTTTGCCATAGCCCAGGTACGCATAGCCGCCCCGCGGATCTACATGGCTGCCGTCAATCTGGCTACCTCGCACATACGCTGCGCTGAACACCAGCCCCGGCATACCCCAGGGTGTCATCGCCAGGTCGTAACGCGCTTGCCATGATTGTTCGTTGGGTGCGTTGAAGTCAGATAACTGGACCGCATTGGTCAGGAAAATCGCGCCCCGTGTCACATAATCAAATGGCGTGTTGCCATGCACTTTCTGATAGCCCACGCTGAAACTGTGCGGGCCCTGGGCATAGGTGCTCAGCAAACTCCAGGTGGTGTTATCGATATTGCCCGACAGCGCCTTGCCTTCATCGGTCGTGCGGTACAGGTTGAGGTTCAGCGACAGCGAGCGGTTTTCATCCAGCGCGTGGCTGAAGACGGCGCCCAGGTAATGCTGGTTCCAGGTGTCTTCGTAGCGCGAGGTATAAAGGCTGGCGCTGAGGTTTTTGCTCGGGGTATACACCAGCCCGGCCAGGTCGAATGCATTGCCTTTGGGGCCATTGGAATAATTGACCACAAAGCCCTGATTGTGGCTGCTGGCATTGCGGTCGGTGCTTTCGGTGAAATGCCCACCGACCATTTTAAGGGCATTGAACTCGTTGCTGGTGAGGAACACCCCCGTGGCCGTTTCCGGCAGCAAGCGGCTGTCGGATGAGCTGAACACCGGGGTCTTGACCCGCTGCTCGCCCCAGGACAGCACCGTGTTTGACATACGCAGCTTGAGCGCCACGCCACCCCGGCCGTAGTTGTCCTTGGGGTAGCCGTCGTTGTCCAGCCCAAGCAGGCGGGCCTTGCCGGCGCGACCGCCGCCACTGTCCAGCTTGAGGCCCATATAGGCGTGGGCATCCACCCCGACACCGATCAGGCCCTGGGTAAAGCCTGATTGCAAGGTGCCCATCAAGCCGTAGGCCCACTCTTCGGCATAGCCATTGCGATCGGAGCGCGATTTATAGGCATTGCGTGCGCCGCTGTTGCTGGCTCCGTGGCGATACTCACGGCTGTCGTAGACCGTACGGTTGACCACACTCCAGGTGCTGTCTTCAATAAAGCCCTTGGCTTGCTCCTGGGCCGACTCCGCCACGGCCAGGGGGCTGGCGAGGGCGATCAGGATCGCGGAGCGCGTACCCACGGCACTCATTTCGCCACCTGCTGCTGTTGCAGTGCAGCAGTCAAACGGTCCAGTGCGCGTTTGGGTAACGTGGCGGGCAGCACCGGGGGCTCGGCAGAAGGTTCGCCCACCTGAATCAGCATGACCATGCCCATGGCCAGGTGCGGGGTGCATTGAATGCCGTAGAGGCCGGGCACGCTGAAGGTTTGCTCTACCTCCTGGTTGATCTTGCCCTTGAACGGTTGCGCACCTTCAGGCAGCAGTCCGGGCAGTGTGGCCGCATTGTGGCCGCTTTGTGTGGGGATGAACCTGACCGTGTCGCCGGGGGCGATCTGCAGGTAATCCGGTTCATAGACCATACCGGCCGTGGCACTGCGGGTGAGCATTTTCACTTCGTGGGTTTGTGCCAGTGCCGAAGTACAGAGCAGGGCAGTGGTCAGCAGCAGGGTCAGGGATGAAATACGCATGGGTGGCTCTCTTAAATAGTATTCAAACGCACATACGCAGGATCTGCGCGCCGTCAAAAGGGTCAGTCAGGTAATGCGCCTGTACCCCGAATGTGCTCTGCAGCCGTTGCGGGGTCAGGACTTCAAGGGGTTTACCAAGCGCCATCAAGCGGCCACGTTCAAGAATCGCCAGGCGATCACAGCTCAGGGCCTGATTGAGGTCGTGCATGGCGATCAGGGTGGTCACGGGCAGGGCATGTATGGTTTTTAATATGGCCAGCTGATGCTGGATATCCAGATGATTGGCGGGCTCATCCAGCAACAGGATTTGCGGGCGCTGGGCCAGGGCCCGGGCGATATGCACGCGTTGTCGCTCACCACCCGAGAGCCCGCGCCAGGTACGGTTGCGCAGATGCGTAGCATCCACATCGGCCAGTGCCTGCTCGACAATGGCCGTGTCCCCGGCTGACCACGGGCTTAGCGCCGACAGCCAGGGTGTACGGCCCAGCGCGACGGCATCAAAAACGCCAATGCTGTCGTGGGTGTCGGCATGCTGCTCGACCACCGCCAGGGTTTGCGCAATGTTGCGCTGGCTCATTTTGCGCAGCGCTTGCCCGTGCAGTAAAATCTGGCCCTGGCCGGGCACCCGCAGGTTGGCCAGCAGCTTGAGCAATGTGGACTTGCCGGAGCCGTTGGGCCCGACTATCCCCAGGGTTTCGCCGCGCTGCACACTGAGGGTGATGCCCTGCAACAGCTGGGTATCACCCACGCGGTAACTCAGGTTGCTACAACTCAGTACCGTCATCGTGCATGTCTCCGGCCGATCAGGATCAGCGCAAATACGGGCGCGCCCACCAGGGCAGTGACCACGCCGACGGGAATCACCTGGCCTTTTATCAAGGTGCGTGACAGCACATCGGCGGCAATCAGGAACAAGGCCCCGCCCAGGGCGCTGACGGGCAGCAGGCGGCCATGCCCGGTACCGGCCAGCAAGCGCACGGCGTGGGGAATGACCAGCCCGACAAAACCGATGGAGCCTACAATCGACACCATCACCGCCGTCACCAGCGCCGTACAACTGATCAGCAATAGCTGCACCCGGCGCACCGGGATACCCAATGAGGCCGCAGAGTCAGCACCAAAGGTGAACGCATCCAGCGCCCGTCGATGCCACAGGCACACCGCCAGCCCCAGCACCGCAACAGGCACTGCCAGCCATACCGAAGGCCAGCGCACGCCACTGAGGTTGCCCAGCAACCAGAACATGATCCCGCGAGCCTGCTCGGAACTGGCCGATTTGGTGATCAGGAAGGCAGTGATTGCGTTGAACAACTGAGAACCGGCAATGCCTGCCAGGATGATCCGGGCACTTACACCGGAGGGCCCGCTGGCCCGTGCCAGCAGAATAACCAGGGCAAAGGCGCAAATCGCCCCGGCAAAGGCCCCGGCCGACAGTGAAATGGCCCCGGCGCCCAGGCCAAGCACCGCGACCACAACGGCACCTGTGGACGCCCCGGCAGAAATGCCCAGCAGGTAGGGGTCGGCCAGCGGGTTGCGCAGCAAGGACTGCAATACCACGCCGCAGATGGCCAGCCCCGCACCGCAGGCCGCGGCCACCAGAGCTCGGGTCAGGCGATAGTTCCAGACAATGCCTTCGTCGATCGGGTCCAGTGCATGCCCGGCGCCCCACAGTTTGTTGGCCAGTACCTGCAGCACCACATCGGGTGCGATCGGAGTTTCACCGATAGCGACCCCGGCGAGTACAGCCAGCAGCAGTGCTGTACAGGCGGCGAAGGCAGTGATCAACCGTGCAGTCATTTAGGCAGGTCGTGGCGGCTGATCGCAGTTGCGAGTGTTTCGATGCCGTCGAACAGGCGCAGGCTGGCCTGCATCCCGTGGGCATCGAGGACAATGATGCGGTTGTTTTTCACGGCATCCATATTGCGGGTTACCGGGTCGGTACGCAGGAATTCAAGTTTTTTCTCGACGTCATCCGCCGGGAAGCGTCGGCGATCCATGCGCGCGATGACCAAAAATGTCGGGTTGGCCTTGGCCAGGGTTTCCCAGCCGACAGTTGGCCATTCTTCATCGGACTCCACCACATTGCGCACGCCCAGGGTGTTGAGCATAAAGTCGGGGATACCCTTGCGCCCGGCAACATATGGGTCGATATCCATGTCCGCACTGGAGAACCAGAACAGCGCACTGGTGGCGCTCAGGTCCTTGCCCTTGAGCGAGGCAATGGATTTTTCCAGGCTCGCCTTGAGCTGGTTGTTCAGTTGTTCACCGCGCGCCTGCACATCGAAGATCTCTGCCAGCTGGCTGATGCTCTTGTAGACAGTGTCGATACTGAATGGCTGCATGCGCGTGCCGTCGGCGCCAACCAGGTTGTCTTTGCCCTCGCAGTCAGAAGGCATCAGGTAAGTCGGTATCTTCAGTTCGTGAAACTGCTCGCGGGTGCCCACCACACCCTGCGGCCCCACCATCCACTCCAGCTGCACGACCACCAGCTCCGGGCGTTTCCCAATGACGGCTTCAAAGCTCGGGTCATTGTCGGCCAGGCGCTCAACCTTGTCGTTCTGTGCCTTGTATTGCACGGGGACATCGTTGAACCACAAAGAAGTACCCACCAGCCTGTCACCAAGGCCCAGGGCATAGAGCATTTCGGTGCCGGCCTGGCCAATGGTTACCGCGCTTTTGGGGGCATGCTCAAACGTCAGCGGGGTGGCGCAGTTCTGCAGGGTCAGGGGGTATTGCGTGGGGGTCGCATGGGCCAGGGCCGGCAAGGCCAGCGTGACCATGAGCGTAACAACGCGGTGCAACAGCATGATGCAATCTCCATTTGATCGTACACGGGGCACAGGTGCACGGACGGGAATGCATCATCGGGTACTGCTGCAGCAACAGTACAAAGCAGGATGCCTCCCCGGACACCCCGCCGGTTAGTGTGTGGACTTTGCCGGCAGGTCTCCTGACTGATGGGTCATCGCTTGCTCCAGCCTTCCCGGGGGGTATCCCAGTGGCAATCTTGGAGCAGGCTCGTCATCTACAGTTGCGGGGGCAGTTCCGTTGGGTGCTGTAAAAGCACTGCGGATTCCCTTTTAACCCCCCGCTAGGGGGGACCGGCGGCGAGATGATAATCGATCCTGTTGGGCAAAGGGGGGCGCCGTCAGAATCAGAAATACTTGAGCCAGGTGATATCCCGCCGGCGGGCTTTCAAGCTGGCGAACCAGCGCACCGGCAAATACAACGAAATGGCCAGCAGCACGGCCGTTAACCACACCGCCCCGATACTGTCGAAACCGAAATAGTTGCCCTGATTCAAGCCAAACAGGGCAACACTGGCCAGGTACAGCACTTTGAGTGCATACAGATGCAACAGATAGAAAAACATCGGGGCTGCGCCAAACACGGCCAGGGTGCTGATCCACTTGCGCTGTTGTGCCCGCTCAAACGTCAGCAACAGCAACAGGCCCACACCCAGGGTCAAGGCGAGAAACAACAGCGAAGGCGGGTATTTAGTGATATTGAAAAAACTCATCACGCTGTGCATGGCGGAGTCATGGCTTGCCCAGGGGGCTTCGCCATAGCCATTGAACAAACGCAGCAGCATAAAGCCGAGCAGGGCGCCACTGCCCGCCAGCAACAGATAGCGCTGGCGCAGGGCTGGCGGGGTGGAGCGGGTGAACCAGGGGCCCAGGCAATAACCCAGAGCAATCACGCCGATCCACGGCAACACCGGATAGGACGTGCGCATGCGTAAGCTGTCGCCCACTTCAATCCAGCCGCGATCATGCAAAATCGCCCAGGGCACATGCATCATCGACCCCGCCGCAAAATGCAGGTTATCCAGCAGATTGTGCCCGGCGATGATTCCCAGGCCAAGTATCAGCAAAACCGGGCGTGGCAGCCACACCAGGGCGGCAAGGGCGATCATGCTGACGCCAATGGCCCAGATGACCTGCATGTAGATCACCGACGGCGGCAACTGGAAAGTCCAGGCGAAGTTGACCAGAGTGAACTCCAGCAGCACCAGAAACAGCCCGCGCTTGAACAGGAACGCCGAAACATCGCGTTTGCCCTGATACTTTTCGCCATACAGATACGCCGACAGGCCGGTCAGCAAGACAAATACCGGCGCACACAGATGGGCCAGGGTACGGCTGAAGAACAGTGCAGGGTCGGTGATCTCGATATTCATCGGGTCGGCTACTTGCCGGTGCAGGAAGAATGTCTCGCGCACGTGGTCCAGCAGCATAAAGAGGATAACCAGGCCCCGCAGGGCATCGATGGACAGCAGGCGCTGATTCAAGGGGGGAGTAGGGAGGGTCATTGAAGGGTCGCTGGCAAGGGAATGTTATAAAGTACTGATACTGTATAACATTCCCTGTTTCGCTGTCACCCCTTTGAGAAACACTCTCAAAGCTGGATATGTCTAGCGCAGCACTTTCACCCAGGCCATCAGCAATGCCGAAGACAGCACCCCGGCCGTCATAAAGATATACGCCGCCCCCGGATTGCCGGTAAGGCCGATCAGGTAGCCCACGATCCAGGAGCCGACAAAGGCCCCCAGAGCGCCACAGGCATTGATCAGGCCAATGGCTCCGCCGAACACGTTCGAAGGAATAATCTCCGGTATCAGTGCGAAAAAAGGCCCATAAGGTGCGTAAAGTGCAGCACCGGCAATAGTCAGCAAAGCAAACGACAACCAGAAATGTGAAGACCCGAGCAGGAACGAGCAGAAGAAGGCCAGCGCCCCCAAGGCCAGCAGCGGCCAGATGAAGGGTTTGCGCTGCTGGGTTTTGTCCGAAGCCCAGGACACAGCCAGCATCGTCGCTACCGCTGCGACATAAGGAACTGCGCTTAGCCAGCCAACTGTCACGATGTCCGCCGCCGCTGCCTGTTTGATAATGCTCGGCAGCCACATGATAAAACCGTACACGCCAATGCTCCACAGCGCATGCACACAGCACAACTGGATCACCACAGGGCTGGTAAACGCCTGACGGTAATTGCGCACTTGTTGCATGCCTTTCTGTTCATCAGCCAGGGTCGCCGCCAGTCGGGCTTTTTCCTGTGGCGTCAACCAGTTCACCTGTTCAGGCCTGTCTCGCGCCATGCGCCACCAGACGAAGGCCCAGAGCACCGCTGGCGCGCCTTCAATGATGAACATTTCGCGCCAGCCCCAGGCCTGGATCAGGTAGCCGGACAGTACCGACATCCACAATACGGTCACCGGGTTGCCCAGCACCAGGAAGGTATTGGCCCGCGAGCGCTCTTTGCGGGTGAACCAGTTGCTGATGAAAATCAGCATGGCCGGCATCACGGCCGCTTCGACAATGCCCAGGGAAACCCGAATAAACATCAGCATCGGGATATTGGTCACCAACCCCGTGGCCATGGCGCAAAAGCCCCACAGGATCAGGCTCCAGAACACCAGTTTGCGCACGTTGTACTTCTGCGCGTAGATCGCCCCGGTACCTGGAAGAAAAAGTAACCGAGAAAAAACAGCGCACCGATCAGCGAGGACATGCCCTTGGTGATGCCCAGGTCCTGCTCGATGCCCGCCGCACTGGCAAAGCCGTAGTTGGCCCGGTCCAGGTAGGCCAGGCTGTAAGTAATGAATATCAGCGGGATCAGATACAGCCAGCGTTTGGTCGCGAAGCCCTGGGTCTTGACCTGCGCACTGCCGATCTCGCTCAAGGGCAGTGCTGGTTCTTTAAGCGTGCTCATGGGGTGTTCCTTGTTATTGTTTTTCAGGTGCGGGTCAAACAACGCTGGTCAGGCCCCCGTCCACAAACAGGGTTTGCCCGTTGATAAAGTCCGAAGCCGGCGAAGCCAGGAACACCGCGGCTCCGCACAGCTCATCAACCCGGCCCCAGCGGCCAGCCGGGGTGCGCTTGCACAGCCACTCGGAAAACTCCTGGTTATCGACCAGGGCGCGATTCATTTCGGTGGCAAAATAGCCCGGGGCCAGGCCATTGGCCTGGATGCCATGCCGTGCCCACTCGGCGCACATGCCTTTGGTGAGCATCTTCACTGCGCCTTTGGAGGCGGCATAAGGGGCGATGGTCGGGCGTGCCAGCTGGCTTTGCACCGAGCAGATATTGATGATCTTGCCGCGACCGCGGGCGATCATGTGCCGCGCAACAGCTTGGGAAACATGGAACACACCGTCCAGGTTGGTGCGCATCACGTCGTGCCAGTCGCTGGCGCTGAAGTCCTCCAGTGGCGCACGACGCTGGATGCCGGCGTTGTTGACCAGAATATCGATGGCCCCGACATCGCTCTCAAAGGTGTTGATCGCGGCTAGCAATTGCTCGCGGTCGGTCACATCGAAGGCCACGGATTCAGCCTTCAGCCCTTCGTCGCGCAGTTGAGCGGCCACGGCACGAGATTTATCGATATTGCGAGTGTTGATCACCACCGTTGCGCCAGCTGCGCCCAGGCCGCGGGCCAGTTCAAGCCCGATACCCTGGCCTGATCCGGTGATCAGGGCCCGACGCCCCTCAAGCTTGAAGCTGTTGATATTGAATGACATGCTGTTCTCCACAAATGGCCGTTTATTATTTTCAGCGGCCTTGTGGTTACTTCACCTCAAGCTATAAGTGCAGTCCAATCGTCATTGCTGATCTCGTGATCAATATTCTTGATTAAGATATTGGAACGTACTGCAGTGAGGGCTTGTCCATAAAGCCTGTACTCCCATACGTTGAGGTGAACATGCGCAGCTTGATTTCTGCATCAATAATGGCCGGTCTTTTGTGCGCCATGCCTTACGCAGCACAGGCTGATGACGACAAACCCGGGGACTGCAAGCCGGGGCAGATACTGGCTGAGTCCATGGACCTGAGCAGTTGCTATGGCAACGGCGACAAGGCGCCTGATCAATTCATCCGGGACGCGGAGGCGATCAAGGACTGGCACGCCCGGGGCCTGCCAAAACCTGATGAACATGAACAGTGGGTGCAAATCAGCGGCCACTATGTGCTGGTCAATCGCGTCAATGCGGTAATCAAGGAGATCCGCACCAAAGACGCCAGAGTCCTGAGTAAATAACGGCTGGATCCCGGACCAGTCAGCTCCCACCGATTGCGCTGCTGGCAATCAGGGTGGGAGCGAGCTTGCTCGCGATGATGTCACGCCGATCAGCTTTAACCCGCAGCGCGGCCATGGGCTGCCGTGGCCAGTTGCCCGGTGTCGACCCGTACGAAAATCGAATCGCCCACCGCCGTCAGCACATCCCCGGCATAGACCTCGCATAAAATCCGCGTTTTACGCCCCACGTCGCCTTCCACCCGGGCCCGCAAGGTCAGCGGTACGCCCATGGGCGTCGGTTTGATAAATTTGATTCCCAGGTTGCCCGTGACGCAATTGATCCGCGGCAGGCTGGCCGCATCGCGCTGCTCCATGCGGTAGTGATAAGCCATGGCCGTCCAGTTCGAATGGCAGTCCACCAGCATGGCGATCATGCCGCCGTATACCAGTTCGGGCCAACCGCAATATTTGGGGTCCGGCAGGTGTTCGGCGATCACATGCACACCGTCTGCGTGCCAGTAACTCTTGATATGCAAGCCGTGAGGGTTGTGGCTGCCGCAGCCATAACAGACTCCATCGGGGGCTGCGGTGTCTTGCAGAGAGGTCGTTAGCCGGGACATATCATATTCATCCTCAAGGACCCGCCGACTTGTCGTGGCGGGCAATGTTCACAGCCAGCCGGGCTGTTGGAAAAGGTCTAAACCGGCGTCCGATTGCTGAGCAAAATCTTGCCGCTGGCCTCGGCAATCTGCTCGCCGCGCTGGTTGCTGCAATAGCCGTTGAGTACCGCAATACCGCCATTGCTGCGGGGTTTGTCGAGGGTTTCGGTAATGGTCCATTCGACACTCAGGGTGTCGCCTGCAAACACCGGAGCGATAAACCGGCAGTTATGCTCAAGGTAGGCCACGGCGGTGCCGTAGAAGTACATGCCGATGGAAGCAGACATGAAGGCGCTGGTCATTGGCCCATGCAGGATCGGTCGACCGAAACGGCTGCTGGCACAAAATTGGGCATCGCTGTGCAACGGGTTGAAGTCACCAAACATGCCGCAGGCACGGCTGATGTGTGACGCATCGATGGTCAGCGACTGGCCAAACGTTTCGCCCCGGGTAATTTCGTCGAAAGCCTTTCCTAGAAAATTCATGCTTGCAGCTCCATCGCAGTGCGTTGTTCTTCCAGTTCGCGCAGGGCCTTGCGAATGATTTTGCCCGTCGTGGTCATAGGCAGTTCGTCGAGGAATTCAATTTCACGGGGGTACTCATGGGCCGCCAGTTGTGCGCGAACATGCGCCTGCAGCTCGCGTATGGTGTTGTCGCTGGCGGCGTAGCCGTGGTTGAGGACGACAAACGCCTTGACCACCTCGGTACGAATCGGATCTTTCTTGCCGATAGCCGCCGCCATTTTCACCGCCGGATGCTTGATCAGGCAGTCTTCGATGGGGGTCGGTCCGATGCGATAGCCTGCGCTGGTGATGACGTCATCGTTGCGTCCAAGGAAGAAGATATAGCCATCCTCATCCATCGAGCCCTTGTCGCCCGTCACCAGCCAGCCGTTGAGGTATTTCTCGGCAGTGGCCTGGCTGTTTTCCCAATAGCGCAGCATCTGGCTGCCGTTGGGCGTGGCCACGGCAATATGCCCTGAACCACCTGTGGGCACGGGCACGCCATAGTCGTCGACGATGGCCACGTCAAACCCCTCGACCGCGCGGCCAATGGCATGGGGGCGGTAGATCCCCTGGCTGGCGCAGGAGGACACCACCAGATTGCATTCGGTCTGGCCATAAAATTCATTGATGCGCACACCCAGCGCCTGGTCGCCCCAGGCCAGCAGTTCATCACCCAGTGACTCGCCACCACTGGCAACCGACCGCAGCGCGAGATGCCAGCGCTGTTGCGGGTTTTCGACAGGGCGTAACAGCTTGAGGGCGGTGGGCGGGAAGAAGACATTTTTAATCTGCAATGCTTCAATCAGGGCAAATACGTCTTCAGGTACAAACTTGTCAGCGCGGTGGGCCACCACCGGCACGCCGTGATACCAGGCAGGTAGCAGCACATCGAGCAACCCGCCAATCCATGCCCAGTCTGCCGGGGTCCACATCCGGTCACCGGGCTGGGGGAAGTCGTCGTGTGAACTGCGCACGCCGGGCAAATGCCCGAGCAACACGCGATGGGCATGCAAAGCGCCTTTAGGATGGCCGGTGGTGCCGGAGGTGTAGATGATCAGTGCCGGATCCTCGGCCGCCGTATCGAGGGTCTCGAACTGGTCACTGTGGCACTGCAGTTGCTCATGGTAATCAAGCACGTCATTACGATGCGCGGGTGCATCGATAACGTAGCACAGATGTAAGTGGGCAAGGCCGGCACGAATTCCGTCGATCTTCTGCAGGCCGCTGGCGTCGGTGATCAGCGCACGCATTGAACAGTTCGAAGCGCGATGTTCGATGGCGTCCGCACCGAACAGCTTGAACAGCGGAACCGCAATGGCGCCCAGCTTGTACAGCGCGATATGGGCGGTGCCGGCCTCCAGGCCTTGAGGGAGCATGATCCCGACCCTGTCACCTGCGTTGATACCTTGTGCGCGCAAACTGTTGGCCAGGCGGTTGGCCTGTTGTTGCAAGGCCAAAAAGCTGTGGTATTGAACCGTGCCATCGGCATTTTTCTGGATGATCGCAATGCGTTCGGGGTCGTCAGCCCAGCGGTCACAGCAAGCCCGGGCAATATTGAAACGCTGCGAAGCATCCCGTTGCGGGTCGCTGGGAGAGAAAGGTGCCGTGTTCATGGTCGAGTCCTTGTTGTTATGCGCCATGGTCAGAAGCTGCCGAACGTTGAACCCAGCACCATGACCACCAGCAAGGCGGTCATGGGCACAACGGTCGTCATCATGAAAATTTGCGGGTAGGACTGGCGGTGCGTAAGGTTACAAATTGCCAGTAAGGTGATCACCGCGCCCGAGTGGGGCAGGGTGTCCAGGCCGCCGGCAGCAATGGTAGCGACCCGGTGAAACAGGTCGGGGCTGATGCCCGCGGCTTCGATCATGCGCAGATAGTCCGCGCCCAGGGTGCGGAAGGCGATGCTCAGGCCTCCGGACGAGGAGCCGGTAATGCCTGCCAGCACGTTCATGCTGAGCACGGCCGAAATCAGCGGATGCTCCGGCGAGACATTGAGGATGGTGTCCTTGATCAGCGCAAATCCGGCCATACCGGCGATCACCGCGCCATAGGCCACTTCCGAAGCTGTGTTGAAGATCGGCAGCAGGGCGCCGATGGTGCCCTTGTTGAGGGTGACCGTCAGGTTGTCCCAGCGGCGCCAGTTGAGCAGGATCACAAATACGATTGCGCACATCAGGGCCAACAGCACGGACCACAGCCCTATGACGCTCACCGGGTCGATATTGCCAAAGCGCTCTTCACGCAAAACGCTGAGGTCCAGGGCAGGCAGGATCCAGTAGCTGAACGCCGCGTTCAGGCCGATCACCACGATTATGGGCAGCAGGGCTACGAGCAGTCCGGGTTTTTTTATGCTGGCATTCGACGCTATTTCGTCGTCATGGGGGCCGTAGCCTTCACCCTTGGCCATGGCCTTGCGGGCTCGCGATTGCAGCATCCAGCTGCCCATCCACAGCATGACGATCGACGCGATGATGCCCAGGCCCGGGGCGGCGAAGGTGGTGGTGCCCAGATAAGCCGTGGGAATCGAGTTCTGTATCGACGGTGCGCCAGGCAGCGCGGTCATGGTGAAGGTAAAGGCCCCCAGCGCGATGGCCGCTGGCATATAGCGTTTTGGCGTGCCGGACTCACGAAAAATTGCCGCCCCGATCGGGTATACGGCAAAGGCCACCACAAACAGCGATACGCCACCGTAGGTCAACAGCGCACAGGCCAGCACTACGGTGAGAATTGCATGGCGATGGCCGAGTTTGCGCATAAACCAGTCAGCGATGGTATGCGCTGCTCCGGAGTCGGCGACCAGCTTGCCGAACAGGGCACCGAGTATGAACAGGGGGAAAAACTTGATCACATAGAGCCCCAGCTCCTTCATGAACAGCTGGGTAAAGGTGGGCATGATATCTGCGGCTGCCCCGCTGAGAAGAACGGCCAGCGCGGCCATCAACGGCGCCAGGATCAAAACCGTCACGCCCCGGTAGGCGAAAAACATCAACAACAGAAGGGATATCAGTATCGCCATCGTGCTCATGGGTGGCTCTCTTATAATTATTGTTTTGGCTTGTTTTTGTGCTTACGTTTACGTTTGCGTCAACCTAGAGCACGTATGCGACCCTGTCAACCTTGCTCCCTGTATTCATCCGCCGCGCGGATCTGTCGAGGGTCGTGCAGCCTGGAGGTGATGGCTGGAACCGATAAACATATACATCGCCGGCACCATGAACAGCGTCAGCAGGGTGCCGATAGACAGCCCGGCGAAGATCACCAGACCCATGTCATGGCGCCCTGCAGCCCCGGCACCGGAAGCCCAGACCAGCGGCACCACGCCCAGTACCATCGCGGCCGTGGTCATCAGGATCGGCCGCAGACGCACGCCGGCGGCTTCCTCAATGGCCTCACGCTTGCTGCGGCCTGCGCGTTGCAACTCGTTGGCAAATTGCACGATCAGGATCCCGTGCTTGGTGATCAGCCCCAGCAGCGTCACCAGGCCCACCTGGGTGTACACATTGATCGAGGCAAAGCCCATGGTAATAAAGGCCAGCGCACCAAACAGTGCCGGCGGCACCGAGAACAGAATGACCACCGGATCGCGGAAGCTTTCGAACTGGAAGGCCAGGGCCAGGTAGACGATTAATATCGAGAACAGCAGCAAGCCGACAAAGCCGCCGGACTCTTGCATGAACTGACGCGATTCGCCGGAAAAGTCCGAGGTGTAACCCGAGGGCGCAATATCGTTCAGGATAGTGTTGAGCCTGGCCAGCAACTCGCCCTGGGCCACACCGCTGACGCCCGAGAGGGTCGCCGAGTTCAACTGCTGGAAGTGATTGATCGACTCGGGTTGTGTCGAGGTCTCGATATGCGCCGCCGTGCGCGCCGGGATCATCACACCGGCGGGCGTACGGATGTAGTAATCGAGAATCTGCTCGGGGTTGAGCCGGTCAACCTGCAGTACTTGCGGGATGACTTTGTATGAGCGCCCGGCGGTCGAGAAGTAATTGACGTAGTTGCCACCCAATGCAGCTGACAGGGCTGCGCCGACATCTGCCTGGGTCATGCCCAGTGCGGCAATTTTTTCCCGGTCGACCACCAGTCTGGCCTGCGGTTTGTCCAGTTTCAGGTCCATGTCGGCAAACCAGAACAGCTGTTGCTTCTGGGCTTCGGCCATCACGGCCTGAGCCACTTCATTGAGGTTTTCTACCGAGTCGGTGGTGGTGATCACAAACTGCACCGGCAATCCCTGGGCGCCCGGTAACGAAGGCAATGGGAAGGCAGCGACGGTGGCCCCCGGCACCTGGTTCCATTTTTGCTGAAGATCGAAGATCAGCTCGGCCTGGGAGCGTGTGCGCTCGCTCCAGGGCTTGAGCAAGACCCCGCCCAGGCCCTGATTGAGGGCGGGCAGCCCGGTCAGCTGGAACATCTGCGCGTATTCAGGCTCCTTGCTGGCGATCTGAAACGCCTGGTCGGCAATGCGCTCCATCTGTTGCGGTGCAGCTGTCGGCGGGCCTTTGATCATCATGAACACCAGCCCTTGGTCTTCGGTCGGTGACAGTTCGCTTTTGGCGGTCATGCCACTGGCGGCGACCAGTACAAACAGGACAAAGCCAAAGGTCACCAGCACCGGCCAACTATCCAGACCGGCTGACAAAACGCGATGGTAACGCCCGCGCAGCCAGTCAAAACACTGATCGAGCCGGCGCGCGAAGCGACCTTCATCCTGCCCGGGTTGCAACAGCCGGGAGGTCATCATCGGTGACAGCGTCATGGCCACCACTGCCGATACCGTTACCGCACCGGCCAGGGAAAAACAGAACTCCTTGAACAGTGCCCCCGTCAAGCCGCTGCGCAGCCCGATCGGCACATAGGCGGCAATCAGCACCACCGTCATCGCGATGATCGGGCCGCCCAGTTCACGCGCCGCCATCAACGCGGCTTCAAATACACTTTTGCCTTGTTCCTTGATATGCCGGTCGACGTTTTCCACCACGATAATCGCGTCGTCCACCACCAGACCAATGGCCAGAACCAATGCAAGCAAGGTCAGCAGGTTGATCGAGTAACCCAGCAGATACATGACAAAGAAGGTGCCGACCAGCGACAGCGGTATCGCCACCAGTGGCACTATCACCGCGCGGAATGAGCCGAGGAACAGGTAGATGACCACCGACACTATGACCATTGCTTCCACCAGGGTCTTGACCACCTCGACAATCGAAGTATTGATGAACGCTGTGGAGTCATAAACGATTTCGCCGCGCACGCCTGCAGGCAATTGCGCTTGCAGTTCGGGGAAGGCGTCGCGCACGCTGCTGGCAACGCTGAGGATATTGGCATTGGGCGCGGCTTTGATACCGACAAACACCGAACGTTTGCCGGAAAACGCCACGCTGCTGTCGTAGCTTTCTGCACCCAGGGTCACAGTGGCGACATCTTCCAGGTACACCAGGGCATCGTCGTTGTTGTTGATCACCAGCCGCTTGAATTCATCCACCGTGTGCAAGTCGGTTCCGGCCGTCAGGTCTACCGTGACCATTTGCCCGCGGGTTGAACCCACGGCAGACAGGTAGTTGTTGTTGGCCAGCGCCGCGACTACGTCCTGGGCGGTGACGTTATGGGCCGCCAGTTTGTCCGGGTCCAGCCAGGCACGCAGGGCGAACTGGCGCCCACCGAGGATTTCTGCGGTTTGCACGCCCTGGATCGAGTCGAGCTTGGGTTTGACCACCCGCACCAGATAATCGGTGATGTTATTGGTGGGCAGGGTGTCGCTGTAGAACCCCAGGTACATGGCATCCGTGGTTTGCCCCACCGCAACCGACAGCACCGGTTCCTGGGCCTGGGCCGGTAGCTGGTTCTTGACCGAGTTGACCTGGGTGTTGATCTCGGTCAGGGCCTTGCTGGCGTCGAAGTTCAGCCGCAGCGTGGCGGTAATGGTCGAGACCCCGGTAATACTCGACGAAGACAGATAATCGATGCCCTGGGCCTGGGCGATCGCCGACTCCAGTGGCTGGGTGATAAACCCGGCAACTGTGGCTGCATCGGCGCCGTAGTAGGCGGTAGTAATAGTGACCACCGCATTTTCGGTTCGCGGCCATTGGTTGACCGGCAATTCGAAGATCGAACGTAGCCCCAAGATCAGGATAAACAGCGAAACCACTACGGCCCAGACCGGGCGCTGGATAAAGGTATCGGTGAGCTTCATGGGTCACCTTTAATGTTCTTGAGGCGTTGGCGCCGCATCGTTGAGCGGCGCAGCACTGTTGTCGATCTGCACCGGTGAGCCATTTTTGAGTTTCATCTGACCACTGGTGATCAACAGGTCGCCTTCCTTCACACCGGACAGGATGGCGACCTGATCGCCACGGGTCGGTCCGGTCTTGATAAAGGTCTGTTGTGCCGTGAGAACGTCTTCACCCTTGTCGTTCTTGCTCGACAGCGCGATAAAAACGGTGGTGCCGTAGGGGTTATAGGTGACGGCTGTCTGTGGCACGGTCAGGTAGCGCAGCACCGCCCCCGAGTCGACAACTGCGCGGGCAAACATGCCGGGCACCAGGTTCTTCCCGGGGTTGGCAACGCTGGCTTCGACCGTGACGTTACGCGTGGTCGGGTCGAAGCGGGTGTCTATGGTGCTGACGCGCCCCGTGAATGTCTGGTTGGAGAGGCCGTCGGCGGTCACCGATACTTTTTGGCCGACGGCAATGGCTTCCAGTTGGGTCTGGGGCACGTTGAAGTCGATATAGATGGGGTCGAAGGTTTGCAACGTGGCGATTTTGTCACCGGGGTTGAGGTATTGCCCGGGGTTGACAGCGGTAATGCCTATACGCCCGGCAAAGGGCGCACGAATGGTTTTTTGCGCCACCAGCGCCCGCTGCTGTTCTGCGGCGGCCAGTTTGGCTTTGAGGTCTGCGTTGTCGGTGTCCACTTGCGCCTGGGACACGGCGTTGACCGCCAGTTGTGCGCGGTCACGCTTGAGGACGATGGCGGCCAGGTCCGCCGTGGCTTCCAGCGAATGGAGCAGGGCGATGTCCGAATCAGCATTCAATTGAACCAGCAGCGCCTGTGCTGCCACTTCCTGGCCCGGTGTAAAACCGATGCTGCGCACAATGCCGCCCGCTTCGGTGGTCACATCGACCCCGCGCACGGCTTTTATCGAGCCCACGGCGGTCACCGTCGGCTGCCAGTCGTCGAACGGTACTTGCATGGCGGTGACGACGGCGGCGGGCAAGGGCTGCTTTGCCTGGTTAATCATGGCTGAGATCTGCGCGAACTTGACCCCGGCGATGATCGTGACAATCACCAGCACCACCCCGATCATGATAAGCATCGGCCGCCACAGCCTGCGCCTTGCAGTGGGTTGCGCGAGTGAGTCGTTGTTGACGTCAGCCATGGTTGTTCTCGCTGTTTCAATGGTATTCAGTCGAGCCGCGTGGGTTTGGCGGGCGCGGTCTTGTTGTGACTCGGCATGAGTTCTTGCCAGGTCGGCAAGCCGAATCGGTCAGGGCGGCCCTGGGGGTCAGGGTCGCTGCGGTTCCACCAGCCGCCGCCCAGAGCCTGGAACAGCGCTGCGGTATCGCTGTAGCGCACGGCCTGGGCCTGGACCCGGGTGAGCACGGTGTTCTGGTAGGTTTGCTGCGCCGTGAGCAAGTTGATATAAGCCACCGCTCCCAGGCGATACTGCGCCTGCACCAGGGCAAGGCTGGCCTGGGCGGACTGCTCCGCAGCCACTTGCTGCTTGAGCGCCTCGGCATCGGCCTCCAGCGCCCTGAGCGCGTTGGCCACATCCTGGAATGCGGCAAGCACCGTACCGCGGTACTGCGCCGCCGACTGGTCATATGCCGCAACCGCCGCCCGTTTTCGGTGTTCAAGCGCACCAGCATCGAACAGCGGTTGGGCAATTGCCCCGGCCAGGCTCCATACACCCGAGCCTGCGGAAAACAGCGTGCTGCCGCTGGCTACCGTGGAACCCAATGAACCGGTAATGCTGAACTGTGGCAACTGATTGGCCACCGCCACGCCAATATTGGCACTGGCCTCATGCAGTTGCGCCTGAGCGGAGCGCACATCCGGACGCTGTTCGACGATTGCCGAGGGCAGACTCACTGGCAATTCTTGCGGCAGATGCAGGGACGCCAGGTTGAAACGCTCGCCCTTGTCCTGATTGGGGAACCTGCCCAGGTAGGCCATCAACTGGTTCCGGGTTTGCGCCAACTGCTTTTGCAAGGGCGCCAGAGTAGCGCGGGTTTGCGCCAGGGCAGTTTGCTGGGTCAATACATCGGTATCGGCAATGGCACCGAGGCGCCGCTGCGCCTGCAGCAGGTCGAGCTGGTCGCTCTGTAGCTGGATGATTTGCCCGGTCGCCGCAATCTGATCGCGCAGGGACGCCAGGCTGACGGCGGTATTGACCACATTGGTGGATAGCGTGAGGTAGGTGGCCTCAAGCTGAAAACGCTGGTACTCGGCTTGCGCCGTGGACGACTCGATCTGCCGCCGCGTACCGCCGAAGACATCCGGCGCATAGGACACGCTCAGTGACGCGGAGCTGAGCGTGAGAATCGGCGACGACGCCGTACCGGATGTGGTCCCGGAGACTTTCTGGCGGGTTTTCGACAAATTGCCGCTCAGGGCGGGAAACAAGGAAGCCTGATCGACATACACCTGCTCATTGGCCTGGCGCAATGCTGCTTGCGCGGCGCTGATATCCGGGTTGGCGCGCAAGGCCTCTTCCACCAGAGCGTTCAATTCCGGCGAGCGGAACAATGTCCACCATTGCCCGGGTATATCCATGCCGGCAATCAGGCGTTGCGCAGCGCCGCCAGCGTCGATATCGGACCGGGCGGTGGTCGTAAGGTTGTGCGTGGAGTAACCGGCATCCGCAGCGACTTCGGGACGAACAAAGTCAGGCCCCAGGGTACAACCTGCGAGGGCAATGAACAGCAGACTCAGCGGCAAGCACCGTTGCATCCGACAGCCCTCCTGAAAGGGCAGGTAGTGACGGGATTCAAGTCACGTTGGCAGTTGGACTGAACGTTAATCCAAGCGCGGGACAACCGCAACCAGAGGAAACCTTCGCCCTTGGCGGGGTGTACAGGTTACGGGGCCACTCTGACTTACTCGTCCACTTGGACGAGGCGCTTGCACGCAGGATCGGGCTAGCTTTCGCTCAGGGTGTTGTGCGGGCCCTTGTTCAGTTGAGGAGGCATCAATGAGTTGTGCAATTTCTTGCGCTGATGGTCTGGCAGCCCTGTTGCTTGAGCAGAAAGCCGCGTTCAACGCTCAGGGCGCAGTCAGCGCTGCGCAGCGCCGGGCGCGAATCCAGCGGGTAATCGACATACTGGTGGACCACCACCTGGCGCTGGCCGAGGCGATGGATGCCGACTTTGGCGGTCGCCCCCGGGGGTTCTCATTGATGAACGATGTGCTGGGGGCACTGGGCTCGCTCAAGCACGCCCGGGACCACCTCGAAAGCTGGATGCAGGATGAACCGCGACAGGTCTTCAGCCCCTATGACCAGCTCGGTGCCCAGGCATGGGTGATGTACCAGCCCAAGGGCACCGTGGGCATTCTGGGGACCTGGAACGCGCCGCTGTACACACTGCTCAGCCCGCTGGCTTCGGCGCTGGCGGCAGGTAACCGGGCGATCCTCAAGCCCTCGGAGGTGGTACCGCGCACTGCCGCGCTGGTTGCCAGGCTGTTTGCCGAACTGTTCGACCCGTTGGAAGTGGGGGTGGTCACCGGCGGCGCCGACCTGGCCCAGGCTTTTACTGCGCAACCCTTTGATCACCTGGTGTTTACCGGCAGTACCGCCGTGGCCCGCTCGGTGATGGGTAATGCAGCGCAAAATCTGGTGCCGGTGACACTGGAACTGGGCGGTAAATCGCCAGTGATCGTTGCCCGCAGCGCGGATCTCGCCACGGCGGCCTTTCGCATTGCTCTGTCCAAGACCACCAACAGCGGTCAGGTCTGCATCAACCCGGACCTGGTCTACGTTGCCCGTGAGCAGCTTGAGGCGTTTATCAATGCCTTTGCTGGCGCTTACCGCGGGTTCATCCCCGAGGTAAGCGACAACCCGGATGTAGTTGCCGTGGTCAACCCACAACATCTGGCCCGGGTGGAAAATCTGGTTGACCAGGCCCGTCAGGCCGGTGCCCGGGTGATAAGCCTGCCCTATGCGCAAGCGGTCGATATGCAAAACCGTCGGCGTCCGTTGCAACTGGTTATCGACCCGCCTCAAGACAGCCTGATCATGCACGAAGAGATCTTCGGCCCGGCCATGGTCGTGCTGCCCTACGACGAGGTCGACCAGGTGATTGCGCATATCAATGACCGGCCACGGCCACTGGCCCTCTACTACTTTGGCAACGATGCCCTTGAACAGCGTCATGTGCTGGAGCACACCCTGTCCGGTGGCGTCACCCTCAATGACGTGATGATGCATGCCGCCTTGCATGATGCTCCGTTCGGCGGTATCGGCGGCTCGGGCATGGGCCATTACCACGGCCGTGAAGGGTTCCTTGAATTCAGCCACCTGCGCACCGTACTTAAGGCACCCGACCACGATCCGCGCGGCGAATGGGGCTTGCTGCCGCCTTATAGCGAGCATTTCGAGGCGGCAATGCTGGCGCAGATCACTCGGGATTGATCCTGGCAGACGGTTGTTTTGTTCGTCCATACAGACGAAGCGGCGGGGCGCAGACAGCCTTAGAGTGAGCCGCACACAAGCACGTTTTCTAACAGTCTGGAGGCGCGTCCCCATGTTTGTCGATCTCACCCCTGAACAGCATGCATTGCGACTCAAGGTCCGGGACTATTTCCAGAACCTGATGACTCCCGAGCTGCGCCAGCAGATGCGCGGTACCGAAGGTGGCGAGCTGTTTCGCCGCACCATCGCGCAAATCGGTCGCGATGGCTGGCTGGCGGTAGGCTGGCCCAAGGCCTATGGCGGGCAGGGTTATGGCCCTACCGAGCAATTGATTTTCTTTGAAGAAGCCAATATCGCCGGTGCGCCACTGCCATTCGTGACCATCAGTACCGTTGGCCCGGCGCTGATGGCCCACGGCTCGGCGTTGCAAAAGGATAAATTCCTGCCAGGGATCGCCGCCGGGGACATCAACTTCGCCATCGGTTACTCCGAAGCCAGTGCTGGCAGCGATCTGGCGGTACTGAAAACCACCGCCCGTGAAGATGCCGACGGTTTTGTGGTCAATGGCAGCAAGCTCTGGACCTCGGGCGCCGATGCGGCCGACTTCATCTGGCTGGCGGCCCGTACCGACCCCGAGCAGGCGCGTCACAAGGGCATTTCGATCCTGATTCTCGACACCCTTGCCCAAGGGTTTTCCAGCACCCTGATCCCGACCTCCGGCAACCCTACGGCGGCCACCTATTACGACAATGTGCGGGTGCCACGCAACATGCTGGTGGGTGAGCTGCATGGCGGCTGGAAACTGATTACGGCTCAGCTCAACCACGAACGCCTGGGCCTGGGGGCCTGGTCCGACAAAGTGGTCAGCCTGTTCAACCGCGTCTATCTGTGGGCACGTTGCGCCGATGAGCAGGGCCACCGCGCCACCGATGTGGCCTGGGTCAAGCGCGATCTGGCCGAGTGTTATGCCCGGCTTGAAGCGATGCGCCTGATCAATTTCCGGATTGCCGCCGACCTTGAACGCGACCGTGTGGACGTCGCACTGGCCTCGACCACCAAGGTCTACGGCTCGGAGTCGGCGATCGAGATCCTGCGCAAGCTGTCAGCCATCCTGGGTGCCAGTGGCCTGACCCGGGCCGGTTCGGCAGCGGCTTATCTGCTTGGCGAGCTGGAATATGAGGTGCGGGCATCGGTCAACCTGACCTTTGGCGGTGGCACCAATGAGATCCAGCGCGAGCTGATTGCCCAGTTCGGCCTGGGCATGCCGCGCACACAACGCTGAGTTACGCAGTGGCCCCAATATCGGAGATAAGGATGAACGATTTCAACAACGCAACCCTGCTGTCCAGTGCCGAACGCGCAGTTGTGCCACGGGAGCAGACGCAGGCAATTCTCGATTTGCGGGCCGCCGCCAGTGCCCGGATCAAACCGGCCGATCGCTACACCCTTGCCGATCGCCTCGAAGAGCAGGCGCAACGTCACGGCGAACGGCCCTTTATCATTTATGGCGAACAGCGTCTCAGTTTCGCCCTGATCAATGCCCGCGCCGACCGTTTGGCCCATGTCCTGTATGCCCGCGGCCTGCGTCCGGGTGATGTCTGCGCCCTGGCGATGGAGAACCGCCCGGAGTTTTTCTGTTGCTGGTTCGCCCTGGCCAAGCTCGGCGTGGTGGCGGGTTTCGTCAATACCCAGGTCAGCGGCCGGCCACTGGTGCACGCGCTGCAGGCGATCGATGCCAAGGCCATGCTGGTCGGCGAAGAGGTGCTGGGCAATGTGCTTGCCACTCAAGGCTTGCCACCGCTGCCCTTATGGCTGGTAGCGGATGCCGAGCAGCCATGGACCGGGGCCATGCCGTCACAGGTCGATACCGGACTGGCTCAAGCACTGGCCACAGCCCCCGCCATGCCATTCCCTCGTGATGTGCGCGCCGACCTGAGAGCCGAGAGCCCGTGCCTGCTGATCTTTACCTCGGGCACCACCGGCCTGCCGAAAGCGGCGCGTTATAGCCATATGCGCTGGATGTCGACCGGTGACATCATGGAAATCACCCTGCAAACCACTGCCCATGACGTGTTTTACTGCTGCTTGCCGCTGTATCACGGTGCAGCCGCCACGTCCGTGACGTCCACCGCGCTGAAAACCGGTGCAGCCATTGTGGTACGGCGCAAATTCAGTGTCCGTGAGTTCTGGAATGATGTGCGCAAGCATCATGTGAGCGTGTTCCAGTACATCGGTGAAATCTGCCGCTATCTGCTCAACCAGCCCGAGGTGGCCGGTGAACGTGACCACGGTCTGCGCTGCATGCTCGGCGCCGGGTTGACCCGCGAAAGCTGGCAGAACTGGCTGCGCCGTTTCGGGCCGATCCACGTGTTTGAAGGCTGGGGCTCCACCGAGTCCAACACCAATGTGGTCAATGTCGACAATTATCTGGGGGCTTGCGGCCGTGTGCCGTACTGGGAAAAGAGCAACTTGCGCCTGGTGCGCTATGACGTTGAAACCGACAGCCACCCACGGGACGAAAATGGCTTCTACCAGCTGTGCGAGGCGGGCGAGGTGGGAGAGGCCCTGGGTTTTATCATCAACCATCCCGACATCGGCGGCGGGCGTTTCGAGGGTTATACCTCAGCCGAGGCGACTGCCAGCAAGATTCGTCGCAATGTGTTCAGCCAGGGCGATGCCTACTGGAGTTCAGGTGACCTGCTGCGTTTTGACAAGGACGGCTACCTGTATTTTATCGACCGCATTGGCGACACTTTCCGCTGGAAAAGTGAAAACGTTTCCACCCTTGAGGTGGCGGCTGCGCTGGGCGACTTCGAAGGCCTTGAGCTGATCAACATTTATGGCGTGCAAGTACCCGGGCAGGAGGGGCGCGCCGGTATGGCGGCGGTGTTGATGCAGCCGGGCCGCCGCTTCGACCCGCAGGCGTTCTATGCATTGACCGAAACGCGCTTGCCGCGTTACGCCGCCCCGGTGTTCGTCCGGGTATCGGCAGCGGCTGACCTGACCAGTACCTTCAAGTTGCGCAAGGTCGACCTGCAACGTCAGGGCTATGCCCCTGCAGCATTCAGCGACCCGCTGTTTATCCGTGATGACAGCAGCCGCAGCTATGTGCCGTACAGCGCACAGGTGCTGGAGCGCATTGGCCTGGCCGCTTTTGTCGGGGATACCAGCCAGTGACCGGTCGGCCTGCGGGGCAGGTCTTCTGCACGATGCCCCGCATACCGTTTACAGCGACTGTCGGTAAACCTCAGTCAGGCACGACATAACAATAACAACGGGCAGGGCCCAGGCGGTGTCCCGTGAGGAGAGGGCGATGGATAATAGCGGCTTGAGTGTTCAGACCCTGGCAGACATGGGCTTGAACCTGACCGAGTATGACAGCCTTATCGGCGAGTTTTACGACGGCTCGCTGGAGCCCAGGCTGATGGCCAAGACCCTGCGCCATGTGCGCAATCTGTACCAGGCCAACTATGTCATCCTGATCTTGCGCGTCCCCGAGCAACCTGACCTGGGCCTGATGATCGTAGTGGGTGACATTGACCGCGAAGGCGAGGTGAGTTACTGGGCCTATCCACAAGCGCTCACGCCATTCAACAACCCGCCAATGGACCGGGTGTTCACTGTCGACGACCTGATGAGTGAGGAACAGTGGACCCGCTCGGCTTACTTCAAGACCTATGGCACCGTGCACGACACCTACCACATCATGGCTGCCGATATTTCCACGCCTGATGGCGGCAAGCTGCGCTTTCGCATTACCCGGCCAAAATCCGCGCCCAACTTCAGTGCCAGTGAACGCAGCCTGTGTGGCATGTTCATACCGCATTTGCGCCGTGCCATGCATGTGCACAACCTGATCGACCGCAGCGAGTCGATGACCGAGCTGTACTCGCAGGCGATCAGTCGCCTGTCGGTGGCCACCATTGTGCTGGATCAACAGGGCAAGGTCCTGAGCCTGAACCCGATGGCCAGCGAACTGCTGGAGCAGGCAGACGGCCTCAAACTGGTTGGCGGACACCTTGAGGCGACTTACCCCAGCGACAATCGCGAACTGCAGCGCCTGGTCCGCAACGCCTTTAACCGTGACACCGGCAATGTGCAGGAAGGCACGCAGGCTGAAGCCATGTCAGTCTCCAGGCCCTCGGGGCAGATCAACCTGGGGGTGGTGGTCGAGGCCATTGCGACTCAGGACTGGGCCGAGGGCAAAGGCACCCCAGGGGTGGTGGTATACATCCGCGACGCTGCAGGACGGTCCATGGCCAGCGAAACCCTGACCAAGCAGCTGTTCAACCTGACCCGGGCTGAAACCGCCCTGGCGATGGAACTGGCCAATGGCCTGTCCCTGGAAGAAGCTGCCGAGGCGTTGAATGTGCGTCGTAATACTGCAAGGGCACACCTGCGCTCGATTTTCTCGAAGACCGGTGTGCGCCGCCAGACTGAACTGGTGCGCATCATCCTCAACAGTGTGGTTGCCCTGGGTAAGCCAGGGCTGGCGTTATTGCCCGGCGCCAAGGCCAGCAGAAAAAAAACCGGATTGACGCAAAACAGTGCCTGAAAGCAGGCATTGTTAGTCCATGCGGAGGATGAGGACGGCAGCGGGTTCGGTGAAAATCCAGCGGGCATAGGACCGGGGATTTTCACACGAGGACAATAACAATGACCAAACTCGCAGCAATCAACGTTGACAGTATTCTGGCACCTCGCTTTGGCCGGGGCTGGCATTGCCTGGGTGATGCGGCCGACTACCGTGATGGCCAGCTCCATACACTGAATATTTTCGGCACACGCTTGCTGGCGTTTGCCACGGCCAGTGGCGAGATCAGCGTGATCGATGCCCATTGCCCGCACATGGGCGCCGACCTGTCACAAGGCACCCTGGAAAACGACCGGGTTGTGTGCCCCTTTCACCATTGGCAATACGACGCCAGTGGCAAGTGCGTCGAGATTCCATATTGCAAGCGCATCCCGCCCAAGGCCAAAACCCGCCGCTGGTTGACCTGTGAAGAAAACAACCTGCTGTTCGTGTGGAACAACCCTGAGGGCAAGGCCCCGGCAGACAATGTGGTGATCCCGCATTTGCCGGAGAAGGACAGCGATGAATGGCTGCATGACTGGCACATGGACAAACTGGTCATTGAGACCAACCCCCGGGAACTGGTCGACAACCTCGCGGACGCCCAGCACTTCGGCCCGGTGCATGGCACGCCGACCAAGTACTTCGCGAATATTTTCGAAGGCCATATTGCCCAGCAGATTTTCCACGGCGACTCGGACCGGCTGGGCGGGGACCTGGTTGCCGAGTCTGCCTATTACGGCCCGGCGACGCATTTTACCCGCATGCGCGCAGTGTTCGAGGGCATGGAAATTCACTCGATCCTGCTCAACTGCCACGTCCCGATCGACGCCAACAGTTTCGAGCTGCGTTTTGGTTGCATGGTGAAAAAGATCCCGGGCTGGAGCGAAGAGCAGAGCAGGGCGCTGGCCCAGGATTATGTGCTGCGTAATCGCGATGCGTTCTATCAGGACGTGGTGATCTGGCAACACAAGATCCGGGTCGACAAACCGGTGCTGGCTGAAGGTGATGGTCCGGTCTATCAACTGCGCGACTGGTACGCCCAGTTCTTTATGGACGAAGACAGCGTGCCGGCATCGACTGCCGGGCGCAGTGAAATCATCACCGTCGACCATCACTGATCAACTCCGGGCAGGAACGCGCAATGAACATGAGTGGCCGCAAGACAATGGCGATCATGCTGGCCGCCAGCTTCGCCTCGACCATTGGCGGCTTGCCGTTCAATACCTTGCCGATCCTGCTTGGCTCGATGGTTGACAGCCTGGGCTTCAGTGTCGAACGGGTCGGCCTGCTGGGTGCCGTTTGTTTTGCCGGCTACCTGCTGGGCACCCTGATGGCCGTCGTGCTGATCGACCGTTTGAACTGGCGCTGGCTGACGCTGGGCTGCGCCACTGGCGCGGCTGCAGCGTACTGGATGACGTCATGGCTGCCCGCCACGGCGCAGTTGCCGTTGTGGGCGCTGATTGGCTTTTTTGCCGCACTCATGACCTGCCTGGGCATGCGTATCATGGGCGAAATGGCCAACAAAGAGCGCGCCCTGGGCTTGCGCCTGGGCATTGAATTGGGGTTGGTGGCAGCCGTGTTATTCGCGCTGCCTTCGCTGGTCATCGCGTATTTCCACTACACCGGTGCCGTAGTAATGCTCGCAGCGATCATCCTGCTGCTGAGCCTCAGTGCCCTGGCATTGCCCAGGCGCGAGGACTTTATCGGAAGAGACATACCACCGCGGGATGGTTCGGTGTTGTCACGTTTTCAATTACCGCCAGCGGCTTATGCCGCGCTGGGGTTTTTCTTCCTGTTCGGCGCCGGGCAAATCGGCCTGTGGGCTTTCCTGGAGCGACTGGGCCATGGCCTGGCACTGCAACCGGGCGAACTGGGTATCGTTTTTGCCGTATTGAAACTGCTGGGAGGGGCCGCAGCACTAACTCTGGCCGCGGTCGGTGACCGCCTGGGCGTACGCGTGCCGCATCTCATCGTCATGCTGGTGCTGGGCACCGGGCTGTTGTTGCTGGGCAATGCCGAAGGCTTTGTGATGTATGCCGCGGGCGCATGGATCTGGGAAGTAGGTTTCACCTGGGGCTGCGTTTATCAGACAGCAGCAATTGCACGGCTGGACCGCAGTGGCCGCTCGATCATGCTGATCCCCGGCGCGTTTGCCTTGAGCTCCATGGCCGGGCCGGCACTGGCCGGGCAACTGGTGGGTCAGGGTTACACGATGCTGTTGTGGATAGCCGCTGCCTGTGCCGTGATTCCGGTACTGGCGTTCACCTGTTTGCTGGCCCGACGCTTGGATGGGGAGGGTGTTGCGGTCGAGCGGGTGGTGGTGGCGGTGTGAAACGCGATGATTGCTGGTTGGCGGCTTTGGCTGCAGCGGCTGTAAGCCTGTAATTTTCAGGCCCGTTGGTACCTATTCAGGTTAGAGTGCTCATCAATGAATCAATTGTTAAGTGAAGAATGAACCGTGCGCTGTTTGTTTCTCTGGATGGGCCCAAGGGCGCTGGAAAAACCACACTGCTGGAGGCCGTCACCAAAGCTCTGAGGGCAGACAACAAAAAGGTGATCCGGCTTTGCGAGAAAAAAAGCGATCCCTATCGAGGTGAAACAATGGCCCTCGTCAACAAACTCGTCAGAAATCCCGGCCGGGAATTAGAGTTGCGGGTTTGTGAACGCCTTGCTGACAGCCGTACCTGGATATCCCGGCACGTATTGGCTAAGCAGCCACCCGACAGCATCATCCTGATTGATCGCTGGTACCCCTCTGATGCCGCATTTCGCCGGATAATCCCGTTTGCAGAGATTCTGCAGTTGAACATTGATCGAAACGTGCAAGTCCCGGACCTGCATGTCGGGGTTGTCACCGACCCTGATATTTCATGGGCGAGGGCAGCGGCCCGCTCGCGAGGGCTGAACAGTACGGTGATCCATAAGCTGGAAGAACATGTTGCCTGTACCCAGGCGTTCGAGCGGGCGATTGCAGATCACGGCTGGGTTTTATGCCGTAATGAAGGAACCATCGAAGACGCAACGATGCAGGTGATTTCGCAGATCCATAGAGTGCTTCGATAGCCCTTAGAGGAAGTTTTCGGCACCGGTGTAGACAGGGTTTAGATAGCCGTTGCGTGCAGATGGACTGGCTCCTTTTGTACGGTAGAATTACGGGCCGCACATTTGAAAGATGAACTGCGCCATGAACAGTACGATTGCCAACCTCATCGAAAGCTGGCTGGATTCGCCTGAGATAGAACGCTGTTCGCTCCACGCAACGCTCCAGTTCGGCGATGAATTCGAGCAAGCCTGCCTGGGCAGCGCGTTGAACGGGAAAGCCATTCGCGAGAAATTGATTCCACTGCGGTACGGTATTGAATCTGCCCACGATTACGAACTGAGAAGGCTGGCTAAGCTTCTGAAGGCAGATGCTACCTTTACGCTGGCAAACATGTACCTGTCGGGAAGCGATAATCAGGATGTCTACAGGGCAGCTAAGTCTATCCCGGGCTGTAATCTGGACTTACAACTTCGTGGCGAGTTGTTCACCGAAGACCTAGGGTTGTAACCCATCTAAATCTTTGAGCAGCCCAACTCCTGCAGCTCTACTGTGGGCCTGGGCAGCTTCATAATCCAGTCCCCTGGATGACGGATCGGCTGTTTTTGGTGTTCTAGCCAGCCGTAAATGGGACTATATCTCGACAACAGGCCCACAAAAAGACTTGCTATAGACCACCCCCAAGATAGAATGAGCGTACGGTAAGGCAATTTTCAGCCGCGGGAGGGGGTCTGGCCCGGAAACAGAGCTTTTGCTGCCCCAAAAATGGGACGCGCAAGGAGATTTCGCAAATGCGAGTCGAAACAGTCAGTTTTTTAAAAAAATACGCATCTGATCTGCCTCTTGATGAGCCAATGGTTGTCACTCAAAACGGTATTCCAGCCTACGTAGTGGAGTCTTACGCTGAGCGTAAACGCCGCGATGAAGCAATTGCGCTGGTGAAACTACTCGCCATCAGTTCCCGCGATCATGCCCAAGGCAAGCACTGTTCTACTGATGAACTAAAAGCACGCTTGAGCAGGAGGTTTGCTGACACATAACAATATGAGAACCGTACATGACGCTGCTATCAGACCGCTACTCTGTGATCTACACTCACACAGCTGAACTAAGTGTTGAAGACCAGATAGAACATCTGGCTATCCATCAAGGGGTAGAGTCTGCTTTTAAACGCATGATTTGTTCGCTTGACGGGGTAGAGCAAAAGCTTGCAAGCAATCCGAAGGGTTATAAAGTCAGTCCGCAAGCCAGCGAGTTAGGCGTTCTCCATTACCATGAACTTAACACCGATAGATTGCGGGTTTTCTACGAAATCATAGAAGGCGAACTTCTTGTTGTCGTTCACTTGGTACTGGGTGAGAAACAGAGTGTCGAAGATGCGCTCATCCGTAACTGTCTGCTGCTACCACTGCGCACCGAGTAACCAACCCATATAAAAAGATGATGATCACTGCAGGTCGCAGCACAAATCTATCGACATAATCCGTACTCCTACCCAAAGTTTAAACACCGTCCAGAAATGAATGTAAAACCGAACTCATGTGAAACGGGATCACGTTGAGAAATCCTGGTGAAGCAACCAGATGAGCAGGGGAAGTATTCACTAGCTCTCCATTATGTGCATCGCCAGATCCCAATCAGGGTCGTTGTCTCCCCATTGGTTCGCCATGCAGAGTAATGCCAACCCTTTTTTACGACATGCCTCCCAGCCTCCACGGAGATTATTAGCCAGTGCCTGCCCTTCTTTGCGCAACTGGATGTCTTCATCAGACATTTCAGCCCATGAGTCGATGGCGTCGAAAATGTCATCTCCAGTTGGCTCATCATCCATGATTTCCCTAAGCTCCCTAATCTGCTCATAGGCCTCTCGGCACTCTGCACGAAGCAACTCACAGAAGATATGAAAGCCTTCGTCCGAATCCTCATCGACTTCATCATTATCGCCATCTTCTTGTAGAAAAAACGGGATCTGGGCATAGTTCTTGAACCGCTTACCTCCTTGATCGCGGCGAATGAGCGCATTGAGAAAGTCTTCCTCGCTGAACTGTGCATGCTGACACAGCCATCCTGCTTGCACATTCAACCACTTTGCCTCAGAAACCTGCGCACTAAGCACTTTCAGGTATTGTCCAGGTGTAGTCCCTTTTAGCAGTAGTCTTTGAACGGCGTACATCGCTTCAAAGGCAGTTACTGATGCCTCATACGTTTTCGCAACTCGATCGGCAATGACCATGCCGGCCATGAAGTGCTTACGCTCGGCTGCGATGGCTGCTTCGTTTTTGGGCTTAGGTTTTGGGCAAGAAGGCTGGCTGGCTTCAGCGGCCCGCGCCAAGCCGATTACAACCTCGTACGAGGCATCACCAGGAGTGATCTGAGAGTCAGGGAATACATCGCGCACGCACTGCACGATATACGGTGCGCGCGAAGTGCCACCAGCCATCAAGATACGAGGTGACTGCTCAGGAAGTTGTTTGCGGACCTCCACCAGGAAGTCGCGCAAGCTATCCGTCATGCGTTCCGTGCATACTACAAGGCCTTCACGTGAGGCCTCCATCAACAAGCCAGATTCGATGTAACTCAGGGGTTGCGCGGTTAAGGCAACTTCGCTAAGGGCAATTTTCAATTGCTCTACATCATGATTGACCTTTACGGTCACGCCGGGTTGTTGCAGTGTTTTCAACCGCGAAAGAAATGGCGTCCCCACCGTGGTCAACGGGTGCCTGATGAACTTCCTTTGTTCACCCAAGTCGCTGACATTGGCAGCGTTGCGATACACATGCTTAGGCAAGACCGGATTATCCAGCCAGCCAAATAAGGGCATGGCCGCGTACATCGACAAGGCTCGGTCGATATCTGTTCCGCCTTTACCCCAACCCCATGCCTGATGGATAACTGGTGCGTGAACCCCGCTACCGACTCTGGCATAGGCCAAATCAGTGGTACCCCCCCCGATGTCGATGATCAGCACATCGTGTGCTGGTTCTGTAGAGCGGTATCCATATGCAACCGCGCAAGGCTCATCCAGGAATTGAATGTCAGTGAATCCCGCATTCAACGCGGCGGTCTTCAAAGCCTGCCGCGCGTACTCCGAACTTTGCTCGGCCCCACCACGAAACTGGACAGGATGTCCCAGGGTCACATCGGTAATCTCAAGTCCCAACTGGCGGCTAGCAGTCGAACGAATATGCTTGAGGATTCCAGTAACCGACCCAATGACCACATCTTCCGATTCAGGATCGAGCTTGAACCCGAGCATCGACTTTGGCGATTGAACAACTCTGCCTGGTTCCTGACTGTAAAGTGCGTCGATCGCTTCCTCGCCGAATAGACCGTTGGCTTTGCGCAGGCTTAAGCGTTCTTGCGAAGTGGCGATGTCTTGCTGGGCGCGCCAGTCACGTTTGATATTGACATAGGTGCGCTGACGGACTTCATCGTCTGTGTGTTGCTTGGGCTTTGTCAGCAACTTCCGGCGTTGCGCCAGTTGTTCGGCAGTTTGACTGAAGAGTCCTTTTCGGGATCTTTCGATCTCTGAAAGTCGGGCTCTATATAACGCGTATTCTTCGCTGTAAAGGCTGCGCGCCAATGCTACGGAGTTGTCGATTTTGCGAATGTGTTCTGCGGTAAGGACGAAGTCCGAATCCGGCACGTGGCGGTCCGGGAAGAACACTGCTGTGCGAAACTGCAAGCTCTGCCCAAACCGGATGTGCTCGATAGTGCCGTTGATGGAAACCGCTGCGCTGCAAAAACTGGTACCAAAATCGACGCCGAGTCGCATGGGGTAATGCTCCTTGTATGACACAGCATGGCCTCCATGCAGCGTTGGTAAAGGTTGTCGGCGGCACGACGGATTTCTTGAACATAGGAAGCGAGGACAAAGCTTTTGCAGCGTTTAGGCTTCGGTATGAATATGGGCCAAGGCCATGGGGATAGTCATCATGACCAGAGACTGCACACAACGCTTTCGTGCGAACACACCTGCGGCCCTTAGTCCGAAATCTATCTTAGGAATTGTGCAAAGGCGCCCAACCACAGCTGGGCGCCATTTGAATCAGCCAGTGTGGTGA
This sequence comes from Pseudomonas sp. CCC4.1, assembly GCF_035019225.1. Taxonomy (NCBI): domain Bacteria; kingdom Pseudomonadati; phylum Pseudomonadota; class Gammaproteobacteria; order Pseudomonadales; family Pseudomonadaceae; genus Pseudomonas; species Pseudomonas sp. CCC4.1. The sequence continues at coordinate 92,941 of NZ_JASJWL010000001.1, forward strand.
CTCTTTGCAAGGCCGTAGACGGAGGTATTGATCCCTTCGAAGCGCGCTTTTAGCTGCAGCGCCAGATACAGCGAATAATGCCGCGACTGATGCAGGTTGCCACCGTGGAACCAGAGGTTTTCCTGCTGTGTCGGCTTCCACATGTTGCGCAGTTCGCCCTCGTAAGGGCCAGGATCATTCGTGGTGCCAGAACCCAGGCCCCAGCAGCGCCCGACTTTGTCAGCTACTTCCTGGGAAATCAGCTTTGCCGCCCAACCATTCATTGAGCCATAGCCTGTGGCGTAGACGATCAGATCTGCCGGTAGGCGGCTGCCATCGTTGAGTACGACGGCATCGGCTTCGATACATTCGACACCAAGGCCAGGTGCGCTCTTGAGCTTGATCGTGCCGTTAGCGATCAGTTCGCTGGCGCCGACATCGATGTAGTAACCCGAACCACGGCGTACATACTTCATGAAAAGGCCAGACTCGTCGTCACCGAAATCGAGCATGAAGCCAGCCTTGGCCAGGCGCTCGTAGAAGTCCTTGTCACGCTCCTTGATCGCCGCAAAGATGGGTTGATGAAAGCCTGGCATCACCTTGTACGGGATCGAGGCGAACAGCATGTCGGCCTTGTCCGTGGTCAAACCCGTCTCCAGGGCGTCTTCCGAGTAGAGCCCGCCGAAGACCAGCTCCATCAGACTGTCGGAACGCACGATGTGGGTGCTGGAGCGCTGCACCATGGTCACCTCGGCGCCGTTCTCCACCAGGTCGGCGCAGATGTCGTGAGCCGAATTGTTCGCACCGATGACCACCGCGCGCTTGCCGCTCCAGGCGTCGCCACCGAGATGGCGGCTGGAATGATACTGCTGCCCATTGAAAACCTCGGCACCCGGATAACGTGGCACATTGGGTACGCCAGACATGCCGGTGGCGAGAATCAACTGGGTCGGTAGTAGCGTCACAGGTTCGCCATCACGCTGTACTTCAACCTTCCAGGTGCCACTTTGCTCGTCAAAGCTGGCGCTCACGCATTCCGTACGCGGCCAGTAATTGAGCTCCATGACTTTGCTGTACATTTCCAGCCAGTCGCCAATCTGGTCTTTTGGGGTGAAAACCGGCCAATGATCGGGGAAGGGCAGGTAAGGCATATGGTCGTACCAGACAGGGTCGTGCAGACACAGCGACTTGTAGCGACCACGCCACTGATCGCCGGGTCGGTCAGCCTTGTCGATGATCAGGGTAGGCACGCCCATTCGCTTGAGCCGCGCAGCGAGCCCCAGCCCCCCCTGACCGCCGCCAACGATCAGGCAATAGGGTTGAGTGGTGATCCCCAGCGATGCTTCTTCATCGCGGCGGCGCTCCAGCCAGTTGCGCTTGTCAGCGTGGGCGTGACCATGACTGGCACCCATCGGACGACGGCGACCACTGGGTTCTTCAAAACCTTTGAGCTCGCGCATGGCCGTCAGCAGCGTCCAGCACAAACCATCCTTCAGCCGCACATAGCCTTTACCTCGCGCCGCTTGTGTTTCCAGGCTGATCCAGCCTTCGAGTACACCGTTATTCAGCGCCGCTTCACCTTCCACTTTCCACCGCTCGGGGCGAGTCTGGTCGAGGCGTGTTTCAAGCAGGTCGCGAATGGCAGGTTTGCCTTCCAGGGTCACCAGGTTCCAACTGAAAAGCAGCAGGTCGCGCCAGTGACACTCGCTGGCAAACAATGCCAGCGTGCCGTCCAGATCACGCTGGGCGAGACGTTCGTTGAGGCTCTCGATCCAAGCGGCAAGCTGAGCCGTAGGCGTGTGCAGGGGGGTTTCGACAGCGATGTTCATGGGGGCTTCTCCCGATCTTGTTGTTTTAGTAACAACTTACCCAGAGCAAGGCCCGGGCCATCTCTATCAAAACCCCGTTGCAGAGCCGTTGCGGCATTACGGCTCAGATCTTGATCCGGATCTCTGTCACGTTTCTGGAAATGCTGATGACAGAGTGTCACCCGGTGCAAAAAGCGCTCGTTGCAATCTTTTCATATAAGCTGCCAACAGACCCGTGTCCTGACCGTAACGGAGAACAAGAATAATGAAGCCGGCCTTGATCAACGCCCATGCACAACAAGTGCTACAAGCCGTGCAGGGCACTGTCGCCAGCCACAGCCCTGGTGCTGACCTGGCCATTACACGCTCCTGGCGCCGCTGCCTGGACCAGTATCAGCTCGACCCTGCCAGTCGCCGCGCACCTAACGTGGTTGAGCATCCACGCTTGCAGGATCACCGCGCGCCACTGGAGCACATCATCGCCGTGGCGCATTGGCAGATGAGCAACTTGCACCAACAACTCGGGCGTGACGGCCATGTGGTACTACTCACCGATGCACGGGGGGTGGCCATCGACAGCGTGTTCAACGAATCCGAGCGAGCAGAGGTTCAGCGTTCCGGGTTGTGGCTCGGCTCGGTATGGAGTGAAGATTGTGAGGGCACCAACGGTGTCGGTACCTGCCTGGTCGAGCGACAGCACGTCACCATCCGCCGTGATGAGCATTTCCGTGGCAAGCACGTCGGACTTACCTGCTCGGCGAGCCCGATATTCGATGCGAGTGGAGAGCTGCTAGCCGTACTCAACCTTTCATCCGTGAGGGATGACCACAGCCTTCAGCAACACTTCCAGGCCATGGCATTGACCAGCTTGTCAGCCAGGCTGATCGAGAGCTCGTTTTTCCTGGGGCATGACCCGCATCGCTACTTGCTGCGCTTGCACCCTGAGGCTGGTTTCGTCGGGCTGCTGGGTGAAGGTCTGCTCAGTTTCGACGAGAGTGCCCGTATCTGTTCAATCAATCATGCTGCGCTGGATCTGCTGGGCCTCAGCCGTGACCAGGTGGTTGGGCAGCCTCTGACAATGCTGCTGGAAACACCTGTGGATCAGATAATGAGTCAGGCCAGCGCTCAGACGAGTGTCTGTTGGCCAATGCGGCTGGTGGACGGGCGCCTGATCTACGGACAGTTGCGGGAACCCGTGCACCGATCGCCTTTGCTAACGCCGCCAGCGCCCATCATCAACGACGTGCATGTATGCCTGGAAGACCCGCGTCTGCAACGCGGCTTTGCCCGCGCATTACGGGTTTTGGAGCGAGACGTTCCCGTATTTTTACAGGGCGAAACCGGTACCGGCAAAGAAGCTTTTGCGGCAGCGCTGCATCGTGCCAGCTCCAGAGCGGGCCAGCCGTTTGTGGCGATCAATTGCGCGGCCATTCCGGAAACGCTGATCGAAAGCGAGCTGTTCGGCTATCGTGGTGGCAGCTTCACCGGCGCACGCAAGGACGGGATGGTCGGTAAACTTGAGCAGGCCCATGGCGGCATTCTATTTCTCGATGAAATCGCCGATATGCCCCTGGCGCTTCAGACCCGACTGCTGCGAGTGCTGGAGGAGCGTCAGGTGATGCCGCTAGGTGGCGCGACAGCACGTCCGCTCGACGTACGCCTTATCAGTGCGAGTCACCAGGATCTGAACGCCGGTGTGGTCGGGGGGCGCTTTCGCGAAGATCTGTTTTATCGCATTGCCGGGTTCACCGTGCAGCTTCCACCGTTGCGTGAACGATCAGACAAGGGCAGTGTGCTCGACCTTCTGCTGCTCGAAGAGACAAAAGGTACAAGAATCCGGCTGGAGGCCGGCGTCAGAGAGCGCTTGCTGAGGCAACCCTGGCCGGGCAATGTCCGGCAGCTGCGTACGTGCCTGCGCACGCTGGTAGCGTTGTCATTGGAGGGGCGTGTCACTCTGGACGATTTGGCGGAGTTGCTGCCGGCAGTAGCAGTGCCAGTCGCGTTGGCCGAAGATCCGCTTGGCTTATCCGAACGGCAGACGCTACTGGCATTGATCGAGGCAGAACATTGGCATATCGCCCATGTTGCAGCCCGCCTGGGGATTAGCCGAAATACGCTCTATCGCAAATTGCGACACCACGGTATTTCACGGCCTGGTTGAAAGGAAAGCGACAGTGCCGCGCTTCCTGTCACTGTGTACCTGCACCGGGGATACAAACGATAAATGTTCTCGAGCTTTCCCCTCGATCAGCGTTTTTAATTCGATCTATAGTCTCTGTTCCTGAAAATGCTTACGGAACGTTCGATATGAGGCTTAAATCTGCCAGGTCCAATACGCGTTTTACACCCAGTCATCATGTTGAACGTGAAGTACATGACCTGTGCACCTGTAGCTCGCCGGATATACAGGACTTTCACGCGAGAATGATGCTTGATCTGTCTCGACGTGACGTCTATAGCGGTATCAAACCCAAAGGTGCACAACTTTCTGCAGTGCGCGCATCGAGTGCCTCAGGACAAGGTACAAACGCTGAATCCAGCGCGAGCACGCTGTTGCTCAAGAATCTTCGCTTATTCAACGGTAGCGCTGTGCTTGACGATAACGTCTGCATCCTGATCAAGGGTGGCGTGATCGACTCACTGCTACCCGCCAATACAGAGGTTGAAGGCGCCGTGGTTATCGATTGCGGGCGAAGAGTGGTGATGCCGGGATTGATTGATGCCCATTGGCACACTACGTTAGCGGGCATCACGCAACTTGACGCGATGAGCGCAGACCCGGGCTATATCCATTTAGTCGCCGCCCGCGAAGCAGAAAGCACCTTGATGCGCGGCTTTACGACGGTTCGCGATCCTGGAGGACCTTCGTTCGCATTGAAGCGTGCCATTGATGAGGGTGTTATTGCAGGGCCTCGTATTTATCCTTCCGGCGCAATGATTTCACAGACCTCTGGCCACGGTGATTTCAGGAAGCGATCAGAGATTCCCCGCAGCTCACTCAGACCACTGAGCGTGACTGAGCAACTGGGTGCTGCAGCCATAGCTGATGGCGATGCCGAAGTGCTCCGACGGGCCAGAGAACAGCTTATGCTTGGGGCATCACAGCTAAAATTGATGGCCGGTGGCGGCGTTGCGTCTACGTATGACCATCTCGATAGCACCCAGTTTATGGAGTCAGAATTAAGAATGGCGGTTGAAGCCGCTGCCGATTGGGGCACCTATGTGATGGTGCATGCGTACACGCCCAGAAGTATCCAGCGTGCCATTCGCGCCGGTGTGAAATCGATCGAGCATGGCCAACTGGCGGATGAAGAAACCGCGCGCATGATGGCAGACAACGATATCTGGTGGAGTCTTCAGCCTTTTCTGCAAGATGAAGATGCCAATGTTTATCCTGATCCTGTACGGCGTGAGCGCCAGCGCGTGGTGGCTGAGGGCACCGCGAGAGCCTATGAGTTTGCTCAGCGCTTCAATATAAAAACGGCCTGGGGGACTGATGTTTTATTTAATCCGCAAAAGACATCCACTCAGGGAAGACAGCTTGCAAAGTTGACCCGGTTTTACGCTGCACACGACGTCGTGAACATGGCGACAAAGATGAATGGGGACCTGTTGGGGCTGTCGGGAGCCCGCAATCCATATCCCGGTAAAATTGGCCGGATAGAAGCAGGTGCATTGGCTGATCTGTTGGTTGTCGAGGGAGATCCCACGGTGAGCCTGGGGTTTCTGGAGGCCCCGGATGCAACTCTCAGCATGATTATGAAAGGCGGGAAAATATATAAGAAGAACTTCTAATCATCCATCATAAACAGAGAGAGTCTTCATGATCACACTTCACCACCTCAACGCGTCCCGATCACTGCGTATTCTTTGGCTGCTTGAAGAAATGGGAGAGCCTTACACCCTGATTCGCTATCAGCGTGATCCTGCCACTCATCTCGCCCCTGCCTCACTGAAAGACATTCACCCGCTGGGCAAGTCACCGGTGATTGAGCTCGACGGACAAGTGCTGGTTGAATCCGGCGCCATCGTCGAATACTTGATTCGCCGCTTTGCGCCCCGGCTGGAGCCCGCGTTCAGCTCACCGGATTATCTTCAGTACCTGCAATGGATTCATTTTGCAGAAAGCTCGGCGATGGTGCCGGTGCTACTCAAGCTGTTCACCCAGTTTGAAATCAATGCAGGGACTCAGCTCAAGTTCCTGGACGGCTATACCCGGACTGAGTTCGATAAAGTACTGAGGTTTCTGGACAGTACGCTTGCGAACAGAACCTTCATTGTGGGGGACACATTGTCAGGGGCTGACTTCATGCTGGCTTTTGTTGCCATCACGGTGGTCGAGCAGATGAAGTGCGGGGCGCAGTACCCACATCTGCAGGCTTACCTGCAACGCCTGGCAGCACTGGACAGCTGGAAGCGAGCATTGAAGCTTGAGCATGAACTCGACGAATAGTTGAGAGGCGGCTGGTCATAGGGGGGCCTTGCTCGTGATGATCTTCAGGGCCGCGCATTTACCCAGTAACTACGCATCATCGTTAACGACCATCGCGAGCAAGCCCGCTCCCACAGAGGCTGGAGCAGATTGTATCCGAGCCCCACTGGAAGTATCCGAACGGCAGACGCTGCTGAGGGGGACCGAGTCGATAGAGGTCGAGCAGGGCCTGCCTGGGCGCCGATAGTGTCTTTTCATCAGGCCAGATTACAGTTTCCAGGGCAGGGCTGGATCGTCCTGGTTCAAACCCTGGACTTCACAAAGCTTCACATTTGCACGGCGGGAAAGCTGGGGGATATGGGTTAGCATCGCGGCGCAGCCTTGGGGCGCAAGCGTGGTAACAACAACGGCTTAAAACGGCTCACAACCGTTTGAAGACCGGGATCCCGGTAAAAAGGTCTCTTTATTGTGTCTAATGGCAACTCAAACCGTTGGTTAGTCCTCATGTCGGTCATTCTGGCTTTTATGCCGATTGTCCTGGATTACACCATTCTTCATGTCGCGGTTCCGTCACTGACCCTTGCGTTGCAAGCAACGGGCACCGAGATTCTGTGGATCATCGACATCTACCCGTTGTTGATGGCCAGCCTGCTGATTCCCATGGGCACGCTTGCGGACAGGGTCGGCCATCGCCGAATGCTGCTGGCCGGGCTGGGTATCTTCTGCGCAGGTTCGGTATTGGCCGCCTTTTCTCCCAATGTCGGATCGTTGATCGGGGCACGGGCGTTCATGGCCTTCGGCGGCGCCATGGTCATGCCCAGCGTCCTCGCGATTATTCGACAAACCTTTGAAGATCAGAGCGATCAAGCAGTAGCGCTGGGTATCTGGGGCGCTGTTGCCTCCACCGGAGCCGCCATCGGGCCCTTGGTCGGTGGTGCATTGCTTGAGCATTTCTGGTGGGGGTCGGTGTTCCTGATCAATGTGCCCGTGATGCTGCTGGTCATACCCTTGGTGATCGCCTACATCCCGCGACGAAGTGTGGTCGGCGATGGAAACTGGACCATTGGACAGTCCTTGATTCTGATCCTGGGTGTCATGGCAAGTGTTTACGCCCTCAAATCGGGCTTCAAAACCAACAGCTCTGTTTTCGTAACCGGTGCCTGTTTTGTCTTCGGAGCACTGATGCTTGTCTGGTTTGTACGCAAGCAGCTTCACACCACGACCCCGATGCTGGATCTGAGCCTTTTTTCCATTCCGGCGGTCAGCACCGGTATCGTCATGGCCCTGGTAACCATGGGTGCGCTTGCCGGGTTCGAATTGCTGCTGGCTCAAGAACTGCAGTTCGTCATGGGGCGTACCCCCCTGGAGGCCGGTATTTTCATGATGCCGCTGATGATTGCGGCTGCAATCGGTGGACCTCTTGCCGGGGTCATCCTTAAGGCGATTGGCCTGCGGTGGGTTGCGAGTTGCTCGTTGCTGGTGTCCGCGGCAAGTCTGGTCGGGTTGGCCCAGATACACCTGGGCAGCGGCGGGGTAGCCGTTATTGTGATGCTGGTGGCACTGGGGCTTTCCCTGAGCATTGGTTTGACCGCCTCGTCAGTGGCGATCATGAACAGTATTCCAATGGAGAAAGCGGGCTCTGCCGGAGCCCTTGAGGCCACGAGTTACGACCTTGGCACCGGATTGGGCATAACCGTTTTCGGTATTCTTCTCGTATCCACCTATGAAAAATCCATACAGCTGCCTGACGGCATTCCATCTGCCATGGCCGAGACAGCCGTCCGGTCTATTGGTGAAACGATGATTGCGGCCAAAACACTTGGAGGCATTCAAGGCCAGCAGCTTGCTGCAGCCGGGCAAAAAGCTTTTAGTGCCTCCCACAGCATGGTTTTACTGACGGCGGCTGCACTGGTCGGCGCATTGAGCCTGTTGGTCTGGTTTGTGTTGAAGCACCACAAAAGCAAATAGGGTCATGCCCGTGCAGGCAGTTGAAAAAACTTGCCTGCACGGGAACAAAAGCTCTTCTGTTTACCCAGGTCGGCAATTGGGTGATCTCCCGAGTGTGCAAGCAAATCGCCGATTGGCAGCGGGCAGGTGAGGAGGGCACTCAGGTGACGGTCAACGTCTCCTGCCAGCAGACAGCTGATGAGACCTTCTCTAGATTCTCAGGTGACGAATGAGATTAATTTGACGACTCCCAGTTCGAATCTGAAAAGCCAATCAATAACGGCTTGTGCCAAATTACAATAGCTGTAGCTGCAGTTAAATTGCTGTATTGCTGGCGTCAAGTGATAGTGAGTTTGCACGAATAAGGGAGTGACCAGCAAAGCAATAGCAACACCCGCCACTGCATAAACCCTTATCTTTAGCCAGCTACCACCAGCCAATCCAAATACTTCACCTATGAAAACCAAGATGCTTAAGATCAGACTGAAAATGGTCGTGGCCAACACAACAGGTACAACGACAGTATTATTTACTCTTCGCAAATCGTAGTGGGCAGTATCAAATTCCCTTACAAAGCCTTCATATATCCAGTTATCTTTAGGCAGTCCCCATGGTTGCTGCTTGACTTGCGCGTCAACAGCATCATTGAAGTACAGTGCCATAAGGTCTTTGCCTCTGGTCTTGTCCCCTGTCACGAAAAGGGGGTCCTCAACCAAATAAAACATATTGACACTGAATAGCTTCGACTCAATTGTGCGAATGTTATCGCCGGAATATTCAGGGATGAGTACGTTTTTATAGCCGTTATCGCGCCACGCAAGACGTTGCTCATAATAGGTGGAAATAGCGCGCTTGGCGGCGGCGGGGTACTTCTCAACCAAAGAAGTGCCAATATGAGATACCACAGCATTCTGGACGCCCCCCAAAACAAATCCAGATATTATGGCGGTAGCGATGATTGAATACAGGGCCTTTTCCAAATTAAACTCAAATTTAGACGCTACATATGCGGCAATCACAGCGCCAAGAATCGAAAACGTAACAAAGCCACCCAAGTCTGATTTCTTGGACACTGACTGGCTCCAGTCATACATCCTTAGACTGAGCAATTCCTCGACGCCAGAGACAGCAGAGTGATCGCTAAGTGTGTGGATCAAGTGCAAATTAATAAACATACCGAAAAGTGCAGCAACTGAAATTATAATTTTTGGCAGGGTTTTGATCATGCAATCTCAATCCTTAGTGATCGACTTGACTAGCGTGCTTATGGGTTTAGTGATTCTAGCAAGAATTGGCAGGTTTAATGGCGCTGTCGCGCTATCTCGATGACGGCGGCGTACCCATTTTGAAGGACGTCCTCATGCGCCTGTCGACTCAGCGGGCAAGTGAGATTGCGGAGCTGCTGCCGCATCAAAGGGTGCCCCGATAACCAGGCAAGGTGTTTGAGCAAATAGTAGTGGGCTAGAATGCCGAATGCATAGACCTCAAGGACGCGCGATGATATTGCAACACAGGCCAGTGAAGGCAGATGACATCAAAACTATCTGTAGCTTTCCCCTTAACGCTCAGGAACTGTTTTATATGTTCCCGAAAGCTCAATACCCCCTGACTGAAGCTCAGCTGTCTAACGCTATTACTCAACGATTCGACTCGACGGTTGTCGAAGCGGGGAATAGCGTCGTCGGTTTTGCTAACTTTTATCGGGCTGAAACGGGTGGAGTTTGCTGTATCGGCAATGTCATCGTTGCCCAAGAGGCACGAGGTAAAGGTGTGGCGACCTTCATCGTGGAGACGATGACTGCTCTGGCGTTCGACCGCTATGACGCCACAGAGGTGCAGATCTCGTGCTTCAATGAAAATACAGCAGGCTTGCTGCTATATCCAAAACTAGGCTTCTTGCCCTTTGCTGTCGAAGAGAGAAGTTCTCTGGATAGTCGTAGATCAGCACTCATCCATATGACCCGCAGCAGAGCGGCCCGACCATAGCCTCACCTTGAAAGCCCGGTTAATGCAGCAGCTTTAGGTATTCAGCTCCCAACAGTCTCAATTGTGAGGCTCGGGGGGCTCTAGAGAATCCGCGGCTATTCAACGCCAGAATCGACTCGAAGTGGCAGACCAAGATGACGCCATCCAAATGAGCGTCTCGACTTTGGGCATAGGTATAGAAAGCCTGGACCGCAGGCAGATGTGCCGCCGCCGATAGTAAGCGCGGTGCCTGAGTTTGAGTTGGACGTAGATGAACAGAACGCGTATGGGCAACGGCTCCGGGTTAGCAGCGTGCACGAGCAGCGGAACACGCTGACCTGAAGAAAAGCGGCACTGAATCAGCTTCATCGGCAGCCACCTCATCGAAGTCTATGGTCCGTTGGGAGAGTGGACGTCAAAAGCGGATTCGTCGATTCAGTACCTTATGAACTTCATGAACATGATTTAACATAATATACATTATGCGAACCTTAGTATTGGGGCGTCAGGGTCAGTGGAGGCTGCTTTTCAACAGGCAGACTGGCATTATCAACCTCTGACCATCTTGGGATCAAAACCATGAACCCTGCACCAGGTACTGAAAACCAACGCTGGACTGTGACCTGCCAAGACGCTGCCGACAGCACTGGCGACATGATCGTGCCGTTGCCCGATGATCTGCTCAGCCAAATGGGCCTTGTCATTGGTGACACGCTGACCGTTGAAAAACAGCCTGACGGTTCGTTAACGCTGACCAAAATGTCTCAAGCCGCTCAAGGTTAATCAGCCATGAAAACAGATAACGAGTCTAGCAATCTGGAAGATCTGGAGGACGTTCGTATTGCTGAACAACGACTGTTAGAGATCAATGCAGATCGCACCAAAACGCTAACATTGGAAGAAGTTAACAGCCTGATTCCAGTCGAAAAATCGGACATTCCAGACAACGTTTACGCTGATATCGGCATGGCCAACCCCGAAGAAATGTTCAGAAAAGCTCGAATTGTTGCGCAAATCAGCCAGGTAATTACCTACTCAGAAGGCCGAATCTCAAGGGCTGTGGGCATCTTGGGGCTCAGTGAAACAGAGCTGAAAGAGCTTCTACACGGGCACTTTCATGACTATCGGGAGGCCGATCTGATGGAATTCCTTGAGAAACTTCACCAGGACAAGAGTTTCGCGGGCGCGAAACTGGGTGAATGAGAGGCCAATTCTGCTATTATCGGTCTTTTTAAGATGATTAGGTTATAACTCTACTAAATGGTTGTTTAGTTTAGTTATAATAGGAGTTTTTGAATCTCAGAATAAAACGCCCGTCCCGCCCGGAAAGTATCCCTCTGAAAGCTGGCTGGCGAATCGACCTGATGCCCAGACCGAACAACGGCGAATCAAGCCGGTTCAAGCAGTTCTCCTCCCCCTGTTTCCCCTTCCGGACTGCTACTGGCGCATGGTGACATGCCCGCTCCGGCAGGGTCAGCGGATCAGGACTACCCTCCACTCGCCCGGATTTACGACTGGCTCCACTCTTAAGCCTGCCTATACCTCATGCCCGAAAGGCTTCAACTGCTGCTCAAACACCGCTACACCGTCCAGGTCGCGAAGGGTTACCGTGAGACTCTTGTCACGAGCATTAATGTTGACCTCGCCGAAGAACTGCAGCCCTGCCAGGGGCGAGATGTTCGGTTCAGTCGGTGCCTTCTCGAAGACCACCTGCGGGCCAAAGGTCATGTCCAGAGCACAAGACGGAAAACTGCCCGCATTCAAAGGTCCGGCGACAAATTCCCAGAACGGCTCAAATTGCTGGAACGCTGCTCGATCAGGATGATAGTGGTGAGCTGCACAGTAGTGCACATCGGCAGTTAGCCACACAACATCACGGACCTGTCGTTGGCGCAGGAAATCCAGTAACTCGCCAATCTCCATTTCTCGTCCCAACGGTTTGCCATTGTCGCCGTTGGCTATTGCCTCCCAGCGCGGTACTCCGGGCGACATTTCGCCATCCGCCACGGCCAGGCTAAGCGGCATATCGGCAGCGATCACTTTCCACTGGGCCGTTGAATGTGCCAGCGCCTGCTTGAGCCAGTCGAGTTGCGTACGCCCGAGAAACGCCGTCTGTGGGCCCGGGACAGCGGACAAGTTGGCGTCATTGCTCCCTCGGTAACTGCGTATGTCCAGCACAAAGAGCTCCAGTAAAGGTCCATAAGGGAGGCTCCGGTAGATGCGACCGTCCTTATCGCCAGGCTGAGGACGCATCGGGGAGTACTCGAGCCAGGCTTGCCGTGCCGGACCGAGCAGATCCCTGATGGCGGCACTGCCATAGCGTGAGTCAAGCTGTTTGCCTGACGACCAGTTGTTGGTCGTTTCATGGTCGTCCCACTGCCATATCTGCGGTACCTCGGCATTAAACCGCCGCACGTTCTCGTCCATCAGGTTGTATCGGTAGTTACCCCGGAAGTCGTCGACAGTCACCGCGACATGGCTTTTGGCTTCAGTGGTCAGGTTGCGCCAGACGCGACCATTTTCCACGACCTGTTGGGCCGGAACCGGGCCGTCTGCGTAGATAGTGTCGCCACTGTGCAAGAAAAAATCCGGCAAGCGTCGACGCATGGCGTCGTAGATGCGCATGCCGCCTATGTCAGGGTTGATGCCGAACCCTTGACCGACCGTATCACCACTCCATACAAAACGAATGTCCCGCGGCTGCCCTGGCACACTGCGCAGGTGCCCGAACCACGGTTCGCCCGCTGTTCCGGTGCGGGCGTCCTCGAACCAGGCGCGATAAAAGATAGATTGATCGGCGGGCAGCCCTCTGAGTTCAACCCGGGCGGTGTAGTCAGTGCCTGCATGTGCCTGCGCCGAAGCGGCGCGCCGGGGCTGAGCAAAAGTGCTGGTGGTGTCCCACTCAACCACCAGTTTGGCTGGTCTGTCACTACGGCTCCAGACCATCGCGCGGTCACCCAGTAGATCCCCGGATTGCACGCCGTCTGTCATCTGGGGCCTGTCCTGGACATTCGCCAGGATAGCCGGCGCGAGGCTGGGCAACACAAGTCCCGCAGAAAGCGTTTGGATCAGGCTGCGACGGCGGACTGGAAACTGTGACATGGATGATCTTCTCGAGTGGAAGGAGTCACTATTTAAGCCCCTGCCAATGACAGCCATGTTTCAGAGCAGCACAGCCACGTGCCGGCTATGCTGGATGTCTGATGGCACTTTCAGGCAGTGCAGATTGCCAAGGCGGTTGCACTGCCCCTCTGTGTTTGGCTGTTGATCTTGAGGGACGCACCATGATCCGCCCCACTGAGCAAGGCCCGATCAATGCTTGCGATGCAGCGCAGAGAACCCGCCCCAGCAACTACCCCGAGCCCTTCGCGTCCCTGATGCAGGGCCGCACCAAACGGCCTCTGGGTGATCTGTTCAACTTGAAGAATTTTGGCGTCAACCTTGTACACCTGCCGCCAGGCAGTCTCTCCGCCCTTCATCACTCGCACTCATTACAGGACGAATTTATCTATGTCCTGGAGGGTCATCCGACCTTGTTCAGAGGTGATGAAAGCGTGCAACTGGCTCCGGGGATGATTGCGGGCTTCCCCGCCAAAGGGCTTGCCCACCATCTGGAGAATAAAACTGACACCCTCTGCGTGGTTCTTGAAGTAGGCGACCGTAGTGTCGGAGATAGCGTGACTTACCCGTCAGACGATATACAGGCGGTGACGGCAGTCGACGGCACATGGCACTTCGTCCATAAAGATGGCAGCCCCTATGGCTGAAGGGCATCTGCGCGCCCTTTGCCCTCCCCCTGACATCCCCTCTTATCGGACTCTCGACACTGACAATTTGTCGCAGGCCCGGGTTTTTGTTAAAGTTATAAAACTAACCGTTTAGTACATAACTGTTTCGGACGTTTCCCGGTCTGTCGACCTGGCCTGTTCAAGGCCTCGACGACGTGCAGAAACGCCGACACGTCTGCGCCTGCCTTGCAAGCCGCTACAGTTAAACGCTATGCCCTCCTCCCAACCGTTCATGCATCAATAGGGTCATGCACAATGAATAACGCTCAACCTTCGGCAGCCGCAAGCCGTTGGCCCATCTGGGTCGCCGCTTTAGGCGTGCTGGTTTTCGGTTTGCTCTATGTCGCCGGTGGCGGCTACCTGGCCACGCTCGGTGGCAGCCTGTACTTCCTGCTTGCGGGCCTGGGCATGGTCGCTTCGTCCGTGTTGCTGTTCAAGCGACGCCTGGCAGGTGCCTGGCTGTTTGCTGCCATCATGGGCGCCAGTGTTATCTGGGCCCTGGCTGATGCCGGGCTGGTGTTCTGGCCGCTGGTTTCACGTCTGTTTGCCCTGGCTGTGCTCAGCCTGGTCGTGGCGCTGGCTTACCCTTCGCTGCGCAAGGCCAATGGCCTGAGCGGCAACGCCGGTTATGCGCTGGGTGCAGTGCTGGCCGTGGCCATCGCCGCCGGCTTCTGGGGGATGTTCCAGCCTCACGCCTCGATCGCACCGACCGGTGACGGCCCGGGCCTGACCAAGGTTGACCCGGCCAAAGCCCAGAAAGACTGGGCACACTACGGCAATGACGAAGGTGGCAGCCGCTTTGCTGCTCTGGATCAGATCAACCGTAGCAACGTGTCCAAGCTGGTACCGGCCTGGACCTACCAGACCGGCGATGTGGCCATCAGTGATGGCAATGGCGCAGAAGACCAGATGACCCCGCTGCAAGTGGGCGACAAAGTGTTTATCTGTACGCCACACAACAACCTGATCGCGCTGGACGCCGATACTGGTAAAGAGTTGTGGAAGAACAACATCAATGCCAAGGCCGCCGTCTGGCAGCGTTGCCGTGGCCTGGCCTACTTTGATGCCAGCGCCCCAGTCGCAGCACCCACCGATGGCAGCACCCCGGCCGCAGCTGTCACCGTTGCCCCGGGCGCGGCGTGCCAGCGTCGCCTGCTGACCAACACCATCGATGCCCGCTTGATTGCCGTCGATGCGGACACCGGCAAGTTCTGCCAGGACTTCGGCAGTAATGGCCAGGTCGATCTCAAGGCCGGCCTGGGCAATGTGCCCGATTCCTACTACCAGTTGTCGTCGGCACCGTTGATGGCAGGTACCACGGTGGTGGTTGGCGGTCGCGTGGCTGACAACGTGCAGACCGATATGCCAGGTGGCGTGATCCGTGGTTTCGACGTAGTGACCGGCGCCATGCGCTGGGCCTTCGACCCGGGCAACCCGCAGGACAAGCAAGCACCGGCAGAAGGCAAGACCTACGTTCGCAGCACGCCGAACAGTTGGGCACCGATGTCCTATGACCCGCTGATGAACACCGTATTCTTGCCGATGGGCAGCTCGTCCACCGACATCTATGGTGTCGAACGTACCGAGCTGAACCACAAGTACGGTGCATCGGTACTGGCACTGAACGCCACCACTGGCGAAGAAAAATGGGTATACCAGACCGTCCACAATGACTTGTGGGACTTCGATCTGCCGATGCAACCAAGCCTGATCGACTTCGCCAAAGCGGACGGCAGCAAGGTCCCGGCGGTAGTGATTGGCACCAAGGCCGGGCAGATTTTTGTCCTCGATCGCCACACCGGCCAGCCGCTGACCAAGGTTGAAGAAGTACCGGTCAAGGCCTCGAACATTCCGGACGAGCCCTACTCGCTGACCCAGCCAAAATCCGTGGGCATGCCACAGATTGGTGCGCAGACCCTGACTGAATCGGACATGTGGGGTGCAACCCCGTTTGATCAGATGCTGTGCCGTATTTCCTTCAAGAAGATGCGTTACGAAGGTCTGTACACCGCGCCGGGCACTGATGTGTCGTTGAGCTTCCCGGGTTCGCTGGGTGGCATGAACTGGGGCAGCCTGTCGACTGACCCTGTACACGGCTTTATTTTCGTCAACGACATGCGCCTGGGCTTGTGGGTGCAGATGGTTCCGCAGCAAAAAGACGCCAAGGCCTCTTCTGGCGGTGAAGCGCTGAACACCGGCATGGGTGCCGTACCGCTCAAGGGCACGCCTTATGCGGTGAACAAAAACCGCTTCCTGTCGGTAGCCGGTATTCCGTGCCAGGCCCCGCCTTTCGGTACGCTGACCGCCATTGACATGAAGACTCAGAAGGTCGCCTGGCAAGTACCGGTCGGTACCGTGCAGGACACCGGCCCGATGGGGATCAAGATGGGTCTGCAACTGCCGATCGGCATGCCTACACTGGGCGGTACCCTGTCGACACAAGGTGGCCTGGTGTTCATCGCTGGCACTCAAGACTTCTACCTGCGCGCTTTTAACTCGGCCAACGGTGAAGAAGCCTGGAAAGCCCGTTTGCCTGTTGGCAGCCAGGGCGGTCCGATGACCTTTGTTTCGCCTAAAACCGGCAAGCAATACATCGTGATCACCGCTGGTGGTGCCCGTCAGTCGCCGGATCGCGGTGACTACGTGATCGCTTACGCACTGCCTGACAGCAACTAAGCACTGCCCTCCCCTGTGGGATCGGGCTTGCTCGCGATAGCAGCGCCTCGATCCTTCAGACAGACCGGGTTGCCTGCATCGCGGGCAAGCCCGGCTCCCACACTGATCGCGCTAACCTTTTACTGTGGGATCGGGCTTGCTCGCGATGGCAGCGCCTCGATCCTTCAGACAGACCGGGTCGCCTGCATCGCGGGCAAGGCCGACTCCCACACTGACCGCGCTAACTTTTTACTGTGGGAGCGGACTTGCTCGCGATGGCAGCGCCTATGTCCTTCAGACAGACCGGGTCGGCTGCATCGCGGGCAAGCCCGGCTCCCACACTGACCGCGCTAACCTTTTACTGTGGGAGCGGGCTTGCTCGCGATAGCAGCGCCTCGGTCCTTCAGACAGACCGGGTTGCCTGCATCGCGGGCAAGCCCGGTTCCCACAATGACCGCGCTAACTTTTTACTGTGGGAGCGGATTTGCTCAGCAACACCCGCGTCACCCTCCGCTCTTCTACCTCGACTACGGTCAAGGTCCAGCCTTCCCACGTCAGCTTGTCGCCAATCATCGGCAGACGATCCAGTAAACTCATGACCATACCTGCAAGTGTCTGATAGTCATCCGTGGCCTTGGCTGCAAAGCCGATGTGCTGGCGAATCTGGCTCAGGTTCAAGGCGCCGCTGACCAGATAACCCTCCTCCTGGGCAACGATATTGGGCCCCTCTATCTCGCTGGCATCCGGCAGTTCACCAGCGATCGACTCGAGAATGTCAGTCATGGTCAGCAGGCCGATGAAGTCACCGAACTCGTTGATGACAAACGCAATGTGCGTCGACTCTTTACGCATCTGTTCCAGAGCGTTGAGAATCGTGAAGCTGTCCAGCAGATTGATGGCCTTGCGCGCCATCGCCTCCAGATCCGGTTCATGCCCCGCCAACAGCTCCTTGAGCAGCTCCTTTTTATGCACAAAGCCCAAGGGTTCATCTACCCGGCCATCCCGGATCAGGGGCAGTCGGGAATACGATGAATGCATCAGCTTTGTACGAATGATCTCTGCCGAATCAGCCAGATCGATATGATCGATCTCGGCACGGGGCGTCATCACCGTGCGAATCGACCGTTCCGCCAGTTGCAATACGCCACTGATCATCACGCGCTCGCGTCGATGGAAGACGTTCTGATGACTGCCACCGTCAAGCATGTCGGCAATCTCTTCGCCCACTTCATCAGCACTCAGGGTGCGCCCGCCAAGCAAGCGCATCACCGCATGGGCGGTGCGCTCGCGCATGGGTCGCAGGCCCTGCACGCTTTTCTTGCGGCGCGCACGGGCAATCTGGTTGAGTACTTCGATCAGGATCGAGAAGCCGATGGCGGCGTACAGATAACCTTTCGGGATATGAAAGCCCAGGCCCTCGGCAGTCAGGCTGAAGCCGATCATCATCAAGAAGCCCAGGCACAGCATGATCACCGTAGGGTGACTGTTGACGAAGTGGGTCAACGGTTTGCTGGCGATGATCATCAGGCCGATCGAGAACACCACGGCAATCATCATCACCGACAGATGTTCAACCATGCCTACCGCGGTAATCACCGCGTCCAGGGAAAACACCGCGTCGAGCACGACAATCTGCGCCACAATCGGCCAGAACATGGCATAGCCCAGCGCCGATGAGCGCTCGGCCACATGCCCTTCCAGGCGCTCATGCAACTCCATCGTGGCCTTGAACAACAGGAACAAGCCGCCGAACAGCATGATCAGGTCGCGCCCCGAGAACGCTTTGTCGAAGACTTCGAACAAAGGCTGCGTCAGCGTGACCATCCACGAGATGCTTGCCAGCAGGCCCAGGCGCATGACCAGGGCCAGCGTCAGGCCGATGACCCGGGCACGGTCGCGCTGCTCCGGCGGCAGTTTGTCGGCGAGGATGGCGATAAACACCAGGTTATCAATACCCAGTACCAGTTCCAGCACAATCAGGGTCAACAGGCCGAGCCAGGCCGTGGGATCTGCAATCCATTCCATAGGTATCAGTCAATCTCACGAAGGTGCTGGGTTAACGGCGAGCGCGCACAGACAAGCGCAGCAGCAGAGGTGCTGGCGCAAAATAGAGGGCGGGGAATGGGTAACACGTGCTCGATTGCGAGGATCAAGCCTGGGGCAAGCGCAGATTCAAAACTGCGACTGGGTGGTTCCTGAAGGGTGTTCATACAAGCCTTTAGTGAATTGGGGATGCAATCCTACAGCGATTAAACTCATTTCCTGTTAGCGGACTTATTACAAAATTTAACAAGTTCTCCCTCCTCCGCCTTGCTCGACCTGACTGGCGAACCATTGCAGCACCGCCGGACACGCCGGATGCAAGTCTGCAGCAGGTTGCAGGCACAACGAATAGTTACCACCGGTTTTCAACGGTTCACCAAACGGAATCACCAGTGCCCCGCGTTGAATGGACTCCGCCGCCAGGGTCATGTCCGTGACCGCCACCCCCAAGCCACGCGCGGCAGCATCGAGGGCCAGCTCATCGAGATTGAACGGGATATGCCGATAGCTGTGCAGTGGCTTGCCGTCATTGGCGGCGAGCCAGTCGTGCCAGGCTTGCTGGTCGGCCGAGCGATGCAACAGCGCAAAGCGCAGCAGATCCTCCATCGACGCCAGCGGCCCCAGGCTGGGTGCACACACTGGCACCAGAGCCTCATCGAATAAAGCCATGCAGGCCGGGTCAGTGGAGGGTCGGGGCAAGTACAGGATGTAGGCATCGCTGTCGCTGGCCGGTTCGACAACCTCGGTGGCGACCGTTTCAATCGACAAGGCTATGTCCGGGTGCTGCAAGTAAAAGTCACTGAGCTTGGGCAGTAACCAGCGCACGGCCAGCGATACATGCATGCGGATGCGAAAGGGCCGCTTTTGCGGCGACAAACGATCTTCCAGCAGCTTTAACTGTTCAAGAATGCCGCGGGCACTGGCCAGCACCTGTTCGCCTTCGACGGTCATGCGCACGCTGCGACTGGTTCTGACAAACAACGTCACACCAAAGTGAGCTTCCAGTTGCTGGATTTTCCGGCTGATAGCGCTTTGGGTCAGACACAGCGTCTGCGCCGCCTGTGTGAAGCTGCCCGATTCAGCCACCTCTACCAGTGCCTGCAAACCCTGCAACGAGGGTACGTGACGAACCTTATCCATGTGTTTTTTGCATCAATCAATGAATTAATAGCGTTGGTTATATCACTTGGTACCGCCTAAATTCCATCCATAACCAGCGCCAGCAACGGCCAGCCATGCAATTAGCGCATGTATTCAAAGGCCGGGCAGCCCCCTGACCGGCAAATGAGGTGAAACGTGAAGAATGAATGTGGCTGGATTGCCCTGGCAGGAAGCTCCCCCCTCCGTGATCACCTCAAAGGCGTCGAGAAAGCCGACTGGTTGATTATCGGTGCGGGCATTACCGGCCTCAGTACGGCCCATTCCCTGGCGCAATTGCACCCGCAAGCTCGCATCCTGATTGTCGACAGGCAACGTGCAGCCCAAGGGGCATCGGCACGCAACTCCGGTTACGCGGTGGCCCATGAAAACCCGGCTGATGACGAGCTGATCGGCAAGAGCGGATTTGCCGGCTATGCCGTGGACTCGACAATCGGCCAGGCGGCCGGTGATGAAGTGCGCATGCGCATTGCGCGCCACGGCATCGACTGCGAGTACCGGGATTCGGGTTACTACTTCGCCGTCAACGACCCGGGCAAATTGACCCAGGTTGAGGCCAAGCTCAAGACCCTGCATGCAGTCGGCGCATCTGCACACTTTCTGGAAGGCGCGCAACTGGCGCAGACACTAGGCACCCGCCATTACCAGGCGGCCATCTGGTGCGGCAATGGCAATGCGTTGTTGCAGCCGGCGAAATACGTCAAGGGTCTGCTGGATGCCTTGCCGGCCAATGTCAGCCTTTTTGAAAACACCGACATCATCGGGCTTGAACGCCTGAGTGGCGGACGCATTCGGGCCAAGGGTATCCAGGGCAGCATTGAAGCCGCACAGGTACTGGTATGCCTGAATGCCTTTATCCCCCGCGCCGGGATCGACAACAGCGCAACCTTCCCGATGGAGCTCAGCGCCAGCCTCACCCGCCCCCTGAGCGACAAGGAGTATCAGGCCATCGGCAGTGTCGAGCCCTGGGGCGTGCTGTCGACGAGGCCGCTGGGCGCCACGGTGCGACTGACTCCGGATCGGCGGGTAATGATCCGCAATACCGCGGAATACCGTACGCGCGATTTGTCCGGCAGTGACTTGTCACTGCGTCGAAAACACCATGCACTGGGCCTGCAACGTCGCTTCCCCGGGCTCGGTGAGCAAGACATCCGCTACACCTGGACCGGCCATCTGAGCGCTACCCGCAGTGGCCAGCCGTACTTTGCCAAGGTCGAGGAAGGCATCTATGCCGTGGCGGGCTGCAATGGCTCCGGGGTTGCCCGCGGCACGCTGTGGGGCCGTCTGCTCGCAGAGCTGGCCTGTGGCGCCAGCTCGCCCCTGCTGCAGTCGGTCATGGACAGAGCGCAGCCGGGCTGGTTGCCGCCACGGCCATTTTTTGACGTCGGTGCAGCGCTGCGCATGCGCATGGAAGCCCTCAGAGCCAAAACAGAAATCTGAACACTCTCACACCACAAAAGAATAAAAGCTCCTTGAAAAGGTGATTGAACATGAACATCAGCCCGGTCTCCCTTGCGGTCATGCTCGCCGCGTTTTCGGCCGTCAGCCACGCCGACGAGAGCGTGAATATTTCCAACTGGAACGGCTATATTGCCGACGACACCCTGACCACCTTCACCAAGGAAACAGGGATCAAGGCGACCTACGATATTCACGACAGCAACGAAGTGCTGGAATCCAAGTTGATGACCGGTAATACCGGCTATGACGTGGTCAGCCCTTCGAACCACTTTATGTCCCGCCTGATCAAGGCCGGTGCCATCCAGAAACTGGACAGGAGCCAGTTGCCAAACTGGAAGAACCTGGATCCGGTGTTAATGAGCAAACTGGAAGCCAACGATCCCGGCAATCAGTACGGCTACCCCTACATGTGGGGCACGGCTGGGATCGGCTACAACGTCGAGAAGATCAAGGCGATTTTTGGTACCACGGATGTCACCCGCTCC
The DNA here is from genome assembly GCF_035019225.1 of Pseudomonas sp. CCC4.1. Lineage (NCBI taxonomy): Bacteria > Pseudomonadati > Pseudomonadota > Gammaproteobacteria > Pseudomonadales > Pseudomonadaceae > Pseudomonas > Pseudomonas sp. CCC4.1. The sequence continues at coordinate 114,662 of NZ_JASJWL010000001.1, forward strand.
TGGAGCCTGTTTTTCGATGAAAACAACATCAAAAAACTGAGCCAGTGCGGTGTGGCGATTATCGACAATCCGACGCAAGTGTTGCCGATCACTCTCAACTACCTGGGCTTGCCGCACCATAGTCATGAGCCTGAGGACTACAAGAAAGCCGAAGCGGCGCTGCTGAAAATACGACCTTATGTTCAGTATTTTCATGCATCCAAATACATCAGTGATCTGGCCAACGGCAATATCTGTGCGGTGATCGGCTTCAATGGTGATGTGGTACAGGCTGCGGCAAGTGCGCGGGAAGCCGGGAACGGGATCGACATTGCGTATTCGATCCCAAAGGAAGGTTCGACGTTATGGCTGGACATGGTGGTCATGCCCAAGAGCGCGCCCCATGAAAAAAATGCCTACACCTACATGAACTACCTGCTGACCCCGCAAGTGATTGCCACTATCAGCAACCATATCCACTACGCCAACCCCAACCAGGCGGCAGACCCGTACCTGGCGCCGGACGTGAAACAGGACCCGGCGATCTACCCGTCCAGTGAAGTGATCGACACCCTGTTCACCGTGGAAGACCTGCCGGCCAAAATCGCCCGTCTGAGCACCCGTTTGTGGACCAAGCTCAAGACCAATACGTGATATTCAATGGTGTGTGCTCGGCTGCCTTGGCCCGGCAACCAGCCACGCCAGCATGCCCAGCAACGGCGCGAAGATGATAATGGCAATCCACATCAGCCGGCTGCTTGACCGTGCCCCGCTTTTCATCACCCCGCGGATTGCCCAGAGCTCCAGCAGCACCAGAATAATAGCCAGTACCACCCATATGGTTTCGATTTGCATGCGCGACCTCCTGTGGTTGTTAAACGTTAGGCGGGGAGATGGCGCGAGGGTTCATTAATTCTTAAAACCGCCAACCCTTGCGCTTACAACAGGAAGCGGTCGGTCACATTGCGCCGCTCGTTGTCATCGCGCACGTCATAGCTGACGGTGGTGGCAATGTTGGCGTGGTGCGCCAGCTTCTGTGCGATCGACACGTCGTACTCTTCAATCACCCGGGTAATGAACGAGCGACGAAAATCATGGGGCATGATGTCGACCCCTACCTGCCTGCCCCGCTGCTTGGCGATGTAATAGATCGCATGTTTGGTCAGGCGATCACGAGTGATGTGGTTGCCGCGGCGGATGCGATTGAACAAAAAGGTGTCATCACTGACCCCGTCCGGCAGGTTCGCCCGGCGGAACGCCAGCCACTCTTCCAGTTTTTCGAAAGCCCAGGCCGGTGCAAACTTGATCAGTTCCTTGTTGCCCTTGCCCAGCACCTGCAAGCTGCGCTGTTCTACATCGACCTGCCACAGGTCCATATTCACCGACTCGGACTTGCGCATCCCCGAGCCATACAGAATTGCGATGATCGCCGCGTCCCTGAGCCCTTGCGGACGGGGGTCTGCGGCACAGACGTCCATCAGCTCGCGAATCAGATTGCGCCGCAGGTTACGCCCCTTGACCAGCCGCGAACCGCCTCCCGCCTTGACTGCGCGTATCTTGAGCAAATGATCCTGAGTAATCAGGTTTTGTTGCCAGGCCTGATTCATCACGCCGCGAATGGCGTTGACATAGAGCGATGAGGTATTTGGCGCGTAACCGTCTTCACGTAACGCCGCCACCAGTGCGGTGATATGCCCCGGTTGCAGTTGATGCCAGGGGAATTCATCAATCGCCACGTCTTCAGCGCCCAGGCGGTCTGCCGCTTCCTGCAATACATAACGCATGGTCTGGCGGCTGGACGGCGCCAGCCGCTGAAGATAAAGCGCCACAGGCGTTTGCACCGGGTTTAACACCAAGGAAGAAAGCGGCGGTAGCGGGGAGTCAATCGTAGACAAAACCAATCTCATTACAGGCAGAAACAGTTCGCAATATACCCCATGCGGCGGGGATTTCCGCGTTTAGCGCATTAACGCCAACCTACTCGCGAATTGCATGACCTGGTCGCGGCATGCATGCATTCTGCACGAATAGAAACGTCAGCTTTAAAACTTAACTAATTGATTTTTATTAATTTTATATCGTTCGTTCAAGTTGGTACAGCTAATGCAATATTCACCCCTGAGGGTCGTATGCACAAAGGCCCATCCCTATCCGTGAAAGAGACAGGTGAGTGAATATGAATGCCATCGATTTGCTGTTGGAAGACCACAAACGAGTCAAGGCCATCTTGAGCCAGCTCAGCGACTCCACCGAGCGCGCCGTGAAAAAACGCACTGAACTGCTCAACAAACTGGAAATGGAAATTACTATCCACACCCGCCTTGAAGAGGAAATCCTCTACCCGGTCTTCAAGAAAGCCGGTGGTAAAGAGCAAGCCGTCATGTACCACGAAGCGAAGGAAGAACACCGCACTGTGGACTCCCTGGTATTGCCTGACCTTAAGAAAACTGCCCCCGATTCTCTGGAATTCTCCGGTCGTGCAAAGGTGGTCAAGGAACTCCTCGAGCACCATATCGAAGAGGAAGAAACCGAGATGTTTCCCCAGGCCCGCAAGTTGCTCGGTAAAGCGGTGCTCGATGAGCTGGGAAAACAGATGGAAGCGATGAAAGCCGAATACAAAAAGTCCCTGAACAGCAAGCCCCTGGCGGCGTGATGGCACCAGCGCCCGGCAGGTTCAGCCCTGGGTAAAGCCTCGCGCCAGCATCACTGCAACCCCCAGCAACATGCAGGCTGTAGCCCGTTGCAACAACACTTGTCGCGACGGGCTTTGCAGCACCCGGCGAATACGTTGACCGAAGTAACAATACAGGCAACCACTGGCAAACTGCAGCAGCAAAAAAGCCAGCCCCAGTACCGCCAGATCCAGCATTCGGGAATCACTGCCCTGCCCGGCGAACTGCGGGAATACGGCGCTGAACATGACGATGGTTTTCGGGTTGGAGAAACCGGTGAGCAGGCCCTTGCCAAAGCGCCCTGTAAAATCGTTGTGCAGTGTGTCGGGACTGTCCAGTTTCAACCCGGTGCTGGTCCACTGCCGGTACGCCAGGTACAGCAAGTACGTAACCCCCACATACTGGATCCCGCGACTGATTAATGGGTTGCCCTTGATCAGTTCGGCGAAGCCTACGGCAAATACAAGAATCGACACCAGATACGCTGCGCTGGCTCCCAGTTGTACCGGCATGGAACGCTTGAGCCCCTGCTGCATGCCGAACCCCATCAAGAGCAGGGTCATGGGCCCGGGGCTGAAGGTCATGGTGGCGCAAAACATCAGAAAATACAGAAATGAAGCGAGTGTCAGTTGCGTGGCCATGACGGTGGTTGAATCCAGAAATTACGGTCGCGCAGTCTAGGCAGGCCCTGCTGGCTATTGGCAGAGCAAGCACTGACAAACTTTACCGACCTTTACTGGTAGCATGACCGGTAAAGTACGAGGCCCTGCATGCACTTACCTACCGTTGCGTTTCAACCCGGCCTGTCCAAGGTCCAGCAGATTGTTGATGCCTTGAGCCAGGCCATTGATCAGGGTCTGCTCAACCCCGGCAGCAAACTGCCTTCGGCACGCGAGATGACTGCTCACTGGGGCGTCAGCAAATTCACCCTGATCGAAGCCCTGGATCGCTTGCGCGGGCAGGACAGAATCACATCCAGTCAGGGCCTGGGCTACTTTGTTGCGACGAAAACGCTGCAGAGCGGACGCGCCACTGCCCTTGACCTGCTGCCGCAAGACTTGCACAGCGTCTTGCGCCGCTCCCTGACCGGTGCCAGCGGTGCCCTGCGCCCCGGCAGCGGGCATTTACCGGAAAGCTGGCTGGAAGCCAGCGCCCTGCGTGGCAACATGCGCCAGCTCAGTCGCTCGCCAGCCCTGCGACTGACCGGTTATGGTGACCCGGCGGGCTATTTGCCGCTGCGTCAGGCCTTGCAGCAGAAACTGTTGAGCCAGGGCCTGAATGTGGGGGTCGAGCAGATCATCACCACGGCCAATACCGTGCTGGGGCTCGACATGCTGCTGCGCTTGCGCGTGCGCCCTGGCGATACCGTGCTGTTGGACATGCCTTGTTATTTCAATTTTCACGCCAACCTGGCCTTGCATGGCGTGCGCGTGATCACTGTGGAGCGCACCGCCCAAGGGCTGGACCTGCAAGCGCTGCAAACCCTGTTCAGCCAGCACCGGCCAACGCTTTACCTCACCACCGGGCTGCTGCATAACCCCACCGGGCACTCCTTCACACCCGGGCAGGCCTACGGACTGCTTGAGCTGGCCAAGCGTTATGAGTGCGCCATTATCGAAGATGATCTTTATGGCGACCTGCACCCAGCCCCCCCCCCCGGCTGGTGGCGCTGGCAGGCGTGGAGCAAGTGACCTACCTGAGCGGTTTTTCGAAAACCCTCAGTGCCAACCTGCGGGTGAGCTTTGTCGTGGCCTCTGCGCAGATGGCCGCCGAGCTGACCCAGATGAAACTGATGTGCGGCGGGATTACTTCGGAAATGCTTGAGCAACTGGTGTGCTCGATGCTCAATGACGGCACTTATCACAAACACCGCAAGCGCGTGGTGCAAGGCCTGCAGGCCAGTGGTGCACGGGTTTCGGGCTGGTTGCAGGGCCTGGGCTTCAGGTTGAGCGTGCCCTACGCCGGCGGCATGTTTATCTGGGCCACATTGCCTGCCGGGCTGGATGGCGAAACCCTCGCCCAGCAGGCGCTTGCCCGTGGCCTGGTGCTCGCGCCCGGGATCCTGTTCGGTTTCGATCCGCAACTGCGCCGCTGCATGCGCTTCAACGTCGCCCACACCGACACGCCTGCCGTCATGGCTGGCGTCGAGGCATTACTGACTAACCCAACCTGAGCGGATCAACTAGCCCGGCAGCAATGGCCATGCCCACCAGATCGGGCAAATGCCGGGCCTGCATGCGCTTCATCACCCGGGAGCGATACAGGTCGATAGTCTTGGCACTCACCCCCAGCAGCGCGGCAATTTCACGGGTGGTGCAGCCCTTGACCAAAGGCATGAATACATCTTGCTCACGCGGTGTCAGGCTTTGCAGACGGGCCTCAAGTTCGGTCTGTTCCTGGCTGGCGCTTTGCTGCGCGGTATCGCCACTCAGGGCCTGCTGTACGCTGTCGAGCAACAACTGCTGGTTATAGGGCTTCTCGATAAAATCATGGGCACCGGCCTTGAAAGCCCGTACCACAATGGGCACATCGGCATGCCCGCTGACAAAGATCACCGGCATCCTGATCCCTCGTTCACGCAATGCCTGCTGAACATTCAGGCCGCCCATGGCCGGCATGCGGATATCCAGTACCACACAGGCACACAAGGTCGGGTCGCAAGCGTCAAGAAAGGCCTGCCCGCTTGTAAACGCCAGCGCATTGAGGCCCACGGACTCGAGCAACCAGACCGTCGAGTCGAGCATGCCCTGATCGTCATCCACCACATACACCACAGGCCGGGTTTGGGTTGTCATCGTTACTCTCTTGTCGTGTTGAGTGAAGCCATCAATGGCAGGCAGCAGCACATCAGCAAGCCGCTGGTTTGTGGTCGGGCATTGAGTTCACCGCCAAAGCCTTCGACGATGCTGCGGCTCATCGACAAACCCAGCCCGAGACCTTCTGCCTTGCTGGTGTAAAACGGTGTGAACAACTGCTCAAGCTCCCCGGCGCTTACCCCCGGCCCCTGATCCTGCACGCTGATTTGCAGGGTGGCGCCATCAAGGGTTTGAGCCTGCAGGATGATCCGCGAAAGCTGACCCGGTAATTGCTCGTTGTTGGCATCTATGGCATTGCGCAACAGGTTGAGCAGCACCTGCTCCAGCAACACCCGGTCGGCGTATACCCATGGCAGGGACTCCGGCAACTGCAGCTCGATAGTGACATTTCGTTCCCCGGCCTCCCAGGCACACAGGCTGACGGCCTGGCGCGCCACCTCACTGATATCCAGCGCTTGCAGGTTACGCCGCCCCTTGCGCAAAAAACCGCGCAGGCGCTTGATCACTTGCGCGGCGTGATTGGCATGCAGGTTGATCCGCTCCAGTCCCTGGGCCACACGCTCGACTGCGGCAGGATTACTGTCCAGGCTTTGCAGGTAACGTTGACTGGCATTGGCGTAATTGACCACTGCCGCCAGCGGTTGATTGATTTCGTGGGCAATCCCCGATGCCAGTTCGCCCAGTGTGACCAGGCGCGCGGTATGGGCCATTTCATCCTGATGATGGCGCTGCTGGGCTTCGCGCAGTTCACGCTCGCGCATATCCCGTGCCACCAGCGAGAAAAACCGCTCTCCGGCAGTCGAGCGATGAGCCAGCAGCAGTAACGACACCGGCACCGAAGGCTCGCCATTCAAGGGTAACAAACGGGTCTCGTGACTCCACAAACCCTGCGCCTCTGCACTGTGCCAGCCGTTGCTCTCCAGGGTAGCCAAGACTTGCGCGGTCAAAAAATCAGCCAATGCGGGCATGCCTTCTGCGGGCAGCAGACCCAGCAGACGCCGTGCTGCCGGGTTGAGATACGACACCCCGCCAGCCGGGTCGATAAACAGCACCGGATCAGGGTTGGCTTCCACCACTTCAGCCAGACGCCGCTTGTTCTCTTCAGCCTGGACGCGGGCCGTGATATCCCGCGACACACTGACCACTTCGACGACCGCCCCGGTGTAGGTTTCACGAATTGCCCGGCTGGCTGTTTCAAACCAAAGGTAATGCCCTGCCTGATGGCGAATGCGGTAGGTCATGGTGTGATAGCCGTCGAGTTGCAGGGCATCACGGGCCTGACGCAGCGCCAGCTTCAGGTCGTGAGCATGAAACAGGCGCTGGGCCAGGGTCCCGCGCAGCGTTTCGGGCCAGTAGCCAAGCAGGGTCCAGGACGCCGGCGAGGCATCCAGAAAACGCCCATCAGGCGTATGGCGCGAGATAAGGTCCGTGGTGTTTTCGGTAATCAGCCGGTACAGGCGTCGGGCTTTGGCCGCCTCTCGCCCGGCCAGCAGTTCTGTACTCGCTTCACGCCCGCGGGCCAGCACACACTGGCTGTCGGGGTCGGGAATAAGCGTCCAGAGCCAGACCTGCTGAGCACTTTGCGCCTCTACCTGCTCGATGGCTCTGCCCTGCTTGAGGCAGGCGCGTACCAGCTCCGGCAGATTGCCCGGCAATAGAGCACTCGCATGACTCAACCCCTTGCCCGCCAGCAGGCGGATCAGTGCGTCGTTGGCTGCCAGCGCCAAGCCGTCTCTATCAAGCACTACAGAGGGTTGAGGGTCATGGGGAAGCAGCGCGATCGGCATTGGGCATCCAGGACTTGAGCGAATTTTTCTTTATATAGTACAACTACTATATTGCTTAGGTATTACTTCCATATCAAACCCGGAGTGAGCTATAAGTCAGACCGGACATAAAACTGACCCGCTCGCCATCGGCAGAGCAGGCAGCCATAGAGCTAACAATCAGCCACCGGAATGACCTTCATGTCGATTTTTGAGCACGGCCTTGAGCCGACTGCCGTAAACCATATTGCCCTGTCTCCGCTGAGTTTTATCGAACGTACAGCCAGCGTCTACCCCGATTACCCTGCCGTGATTCACGGCGCCATCCGCCGCACCTGGGCGCAGACCTACAGTCGTTGCCGCCGCCTGGCTTGTGCCCTGGCCGGGCGCGGGATTGGCCAGGGCGATACGGTAGCGGTGATGCTGCCCAATATCCCGGCGATGCTTGAAGCGCACTTTGCCGTGCCCATGATCGGCGCGGTGCTCAATGCCCTCAATGTTCGCCTCGATGCTGAAGCCATCGCCTTTATGCTCGCCCACGGCGAAGCCAAGGTGCTGATTGCCGATCGCGAGTTCCATGACGTAGTGCATGCGGCCGTGGCCATGCTCGATCACCCCCCGCTGATCATTGATGTGGATGACCCCGAATACGGTGAAGGCCAGCCGGTCAGCCAGTTGGACTATGAAGCGCTACTGGCCGAAGGCGATCCCGAGTTTGATTGGCAATGGCCCGCAGATGAATGGCAGGCCATTGCCCTCAATTACACCTCCGGCACCACCGGCAACCCCAAGGGCGTGGTGTATCACCATCGCGGTGCTTACCTCAATTCCCTGGGCAACCAGATGGTCTGGGCCATCGGCAATCACCCGGTGTATTTGTGGACCTTGCCGATGTTCCACTGTAACGGCTGGTGCTACCCATGGATCATCACCGCGCTGGCTGGCGTGCATGTGTTCCTGCGCCGGGTTGACCCGCAAAAGATCCTCACGTTGATTCGCGAGCATCAGGTCACCCATCTGTGTGGTGCACCGATTGTGCTCAACGCCCTGGTCAATATGCCCGAGTCCGCCAAGGCTGCCATCGACCACCCGGTGCATGCGATGGTCGCAGGCGCTGCGCCACCGGCCAAGGTGATTGGTGCCGTGGAAGAAATGGGCATCAAGGTCACCCACGTCTATGGCCTGACCGAGGTGTATGGTCCGGTGACGATTTGTGCCTGGCATGAAAAGTGGGATGCGCAGCCTCTGGCCGAACGCGCGCAGATCAAGTCCCGCCAGGGCGTGCGCTACCCGACGCTGGAAGGCGTGATGGTGGCCGACCCGAAAACCCTGGTACCGACGCCCCGTGACGGCGAGACCATGGGCGAGATTTTCATGCGCGGCAATACGGTGATGAAGGGCTATCTGAAGAACCCCAGCGCCACGGCCGAAGCCTTCGAAGGCGGCTGGTTCCACACCGGTGACCTTGCCGTGTGCCACCCGGACGGCTACGTCGAAATTCGCGACCGGCTCAAGGACATTATCATTTCCGGTGGCGAGAACATTTCCACCATCGAGGTCGAGGGTGTGCTCTACCGACACCCGGGCGTCATGGAGGCGGCCGTGGTGGCGCGGCCCTGTGAAAAGTGGGGTGAAACGCCTTGCGCCTTTATCACTCTCAAGGCCGATCATCAGCAGGTGCGCGAGGCCGAGATCATTGCCTTTTGCCGCGATCACCTGGCCGGGTTCAAAGTGCCCCGTACGGTGGTGTTCACCCTGCTGCCCAAGACCTCCACGGGCAAGATCCAGAAGTTCGTGCTGCGTGATATGGCCAAAGCACTGTAACTGCCCCCTATAGACCCACTGTGGGAGCGAGCTTGCTCGCGAAGGTGTCGCTTCGGTTACCCAGACAGGCCGCGGCGCCCAAATCGCGAGCAAGCCCGCTCCCACAGAATGCCTTCAGCTGCAAAAAACGAGGTTTTTCATGCCTGAATTCAACGCCCCCCTGCGCGATATGCGCTTTGTCCTGCACGAAGTCTTCGAAGCCCCCGCACTCTGGGCCAGGCTGCCAGCCCTGGCCGACCACGTCGACGCCGATACCGCCGACGCCATACTTGAGGAAGCCGCCAAGGTCACCGGCCAACTGATCGCCCCGCTCAACCGCAGTGGCGACGAAGAAGGCGCACACTGGCTGGCGGGCCAGGTCACCACACCTGAAGGCTTCAAGTCAGCCTACAACACCTACATCGAAGGCGGCTGGGTAGGCCTGTCGGGCAATCCTGAATTTGGCGGCCTGGGCATGCCGAAAATGCTCGCCGTGCAATTTGAAGAAATGCTCTACGGCGCAAACTCCAGTTTTGCCCTTTATTCGGCGCTCACCAGCGGTGCTTGCCTTGCCATCGATGCCCACGCCAGCGAACCCCTCAAAAGCCGTTACCTGCCACCGATGTACGAAGGCCGCTGGGCCGGTTCCATGTGCCTGACCGAGGCCCATTCCGGCACCGATCTGGGGATTATCCGCACCCGCGCCGAACCGCAGTCTGACGGCAGTTTCAGCCTCAGCGGCAGCAAGATATTCATCACCGGCGGCGATCAGGACCTGACCGCAAACATCATCCATCTGGTGCTAGCCAAGCTGCCGGATGCGCCAGCAGGGCCCAGGGGCATTTCGTTGTTTCTGGTTCCCAAGGTGCTGGTAAATGACGATGGTTCACTCGGACAAGGCAATGCGGTGAGCTGCGGCTCCATCGAGCACAAGATGGGGATCAAGGCTTCGGCAACCTGCGTGATCAACTTTGACGGCGCACAGGGATGGTTGATCGGTGAAGCCAACAAGGGCCTGGCCGCGATGTTTACCATGATGAACTACGAGCGTCTGTCGATCGGCATCCAGGGCATTGGCTGCGCCGAGGCCTCCTACCAGAATGCCCGCACCTATGCCCGCGAGCGCCTGCAAAGTCGTGCCCCGACCGGAGCCGTGGCACCGGAGAAGATTGCCGACCCGATTATCGTCCACCCCGATGTGCGACGCATGTTGCTGAGCATGAAGGCCATGACCGAAGGTGGACGGGCATTTGCCAGCTATGTGGGCCAACAACTGGATCTGGCCAAGTTCTCTACCGAGCCGCAGGAGCAGCAGCAAGCCACTGCGCTTGTAGCCTTGCTGACCCCAGTGGCCAAGGCCTTCTTTACCGATACCGGTTTCGACAGTTGCGTGCTGGGCCAGCAAGTCTTTGGTGGTCATGGCTATATCCGCGAATGGGGCCAGGAACAGCTGGTTCGCGATGTGCGCATTGCGCAGATTTATGAAGGCACCAACGGCATCCAGGCGCTGGATTTGCTGGGCCGAAAAGTGATCGCCAATGGCGGTGCAAGCCTGCGCCTGTTTACCGCACACATCCGTGACTTCGCGACCCGGCCCGGCAAGCCTTATGCCAGCGAACTGCTGGACGCAGTGCAGCGTCTTGAGGATGTCAGTGACTGGCTGCAGGCACGGGCCAGGGCCAACCCCAATGAAACAGGCGCCGCCTGCGTCGAATATCTGCACCTGTTCGGTTATGTGGCGTATGCCTGGCTATGGGCACGCATGGCCGATGTGGCGCAGCGCTCGCGGAGTACCGACCCCGGGTTTTATGACACCAAGCTGGCGACCGCACAGTTCTATTTCTCCCGCTTGTTGCCTCGCACACTGAGCCTGGAGCAAGGAATACGGGCTGGCAGCGAATCACTGTTCCAGATCGATGCCGCACATTTTTAAACGCCCGCCAATAAAAACGGCGGCCTGTTCAGGGCCGCCGCAGGCTGTTGCGCACTTGAACCGGGCCTAAACGCTCAGTTCGTCAAGCAACAACACTTCGCGATGCGCCAATAGATCGCCCACGGCATGGGCCATCGCCTGGTAGTGCGGGGTGGTTTTATGATGCTCGATCGCCTCCATGTCCGCCCAACCTTCAATAAAGACAAAACGCTCGGGGTCGGTACGATCCACGTGCAAGTCATAGAAACGGCAGCCCGGTTCGGCCCGTGAGCCTTCGACACAGGCGCGCAGTGCCTGCTCGACAGTTTTGCCATGACCAGGCTTGGCACGCAATGTGGCAACAATTTTGATGATTCGGGACATATCTACTTCCTGCAGCTTGCGGTGACTTAAGCGCTGAGGATCTGCGCGATTTTATCCTTGATCTGCAAGCGCTGCTCCTTGAGCGTGCGCAGTACATCATCAGGGACGCCTATGGCGTCGTTGGCTTCAGCTTCAACGACCTCGGCATCTTTTTCGCCGTACTGTACAAACAGCTGATTCAGATGCGGGTTTTCGCTGCGAAACTTGCTGACGGCCTCTTTAGTGAGCCCCAAGTCCTGTAACAAGTCGTGCTTGACTGGCATATCTGCACCTCATGGCTATTTCAGTGGCAGGTTCAGGTTCTGAGGGCGAACCTGATCACAATGGCTCTGTTCACAATGAACCCGCGTAAGCAATAGCACGCAATGGGACTCTCAGAAAGCCGGGCGCGTACTTTCCTCTCCCTTTAGCCGGTTTTCTCGCGAGCGTTACCTACAAATACCTTGGCCTGAGGTGCCGAGCCCTCGAATATCAGCCTTTCCAGGCGAGTAGCCAATTTAATGACTACAATCATATTGCCGTTATTTTTTTGACGATCCTCAGTCTCAAGCCACTCAACCAGATGTTTCAGATGATAAAGTACGCGCTTTCTTACACTCATTCGAGTGTAGTACTACGCTTGTCATAAATGATGCACAGCACACAGTACAAGAAGAAACAACTGAGACGTAACGGGTTAAATGTTGACAGTCATTCTATTGACACCTAAAGAAATAGACAGGTGATGGCTGGCAGTACCCGAACGCCTTAACACCTGTTCATCCTTGGGGGACGTTACGCTTGGTTCATATCAGTTTGGCCATAGGCGGATTGCCGGATCAACACATTGTGTTGCGCGCAGGCGGCTTGTATTGGGTCACGGTCGATCACTCCGCTGACGCAAAACTGCTTGCTCGGCAATTTCTTGAAAACATACCCGAAAGCGTGCCGGCAACCTTGATTGCCAGCACCGGCTACGCACAAGGCCTGGTCAACGACATGGCGCCCGATCGCGGGCCGGAAAAACTCAAGCTGTTCGAGATCGCACCAAGAGTCATCGTGCCTGGGCTGGCCACGTTGAACCGCGACCTTGCGCGTGCCGGTACCGCCCCTTCAAGCCAGATCCTGCTGGTGCTGCCTGCCAACAGTTGGGCTGAGACCACCACAGCGGTCCAATTGCAACGCTGGTTCGAGCGCATGCGTTCCTGGCTGCTGGAGCGCAACGCCACATTGCTGGTGATTACCCATGGCGAGGCAGCGCTGCTGCATGCGCAGTTGCTGCAACTCAATCAAACCCTCTCCGGTTTAAGTCGCTTGTACCGCTACAACGGCGACCTGCGCTATCAGTTGCACTTTTGGCACAGCGATCTGGGCGTTAGCGCCGGGCAGGAGTTCAAGTTGTCGGACCAGGACGCGACCTTGCGCCTGATCCCGCAAACCGAGGTCGATACCCAGCCCCGGGTAGCGGACGATCAGCACGTTTATCTTGCCGAGCGCTCCGTGCTGGAGGGTGCGCCGTCAATGTCCAAGCACTGGTACCTGTTCGAAAACCGTGATGCATTGCTCGAAGCAGCCCAGTCAGCCAGCGCCGCGACCGTAATTGTCGGCATCGACAACAGCTACCAGTTACTTGAGCTTGCACAGCAGTTGCATGACTTGCGCGAACATTGCGGGCCGCAGTTGAAGATCGTTGTGCGCGAAATGGAACCGTCGGTGCGCTACCGCGATGAACGTCTGTTGCTGGCCTGCGGGGCCAACCTGATCGTTCCCGACGGCACCCTGCTCTCACGTTTTCTGAGCATGATTGAAAGCATTCAGGGGCAGCGCTGGCAGTACACGCAGAACATTGATTTCAAGACCCTTCTGGAACGTCAGCGCCCGCCGCAAATTCGCGGGCTGGTGAGCCCCCGTGATTTTTTCGAAGCCGTTGCGCAGATCTACCAGGACAGTTCGGGTGAGGTAACCCACCAGTTGATGAAGTTCGAACCGGTGCCCGGCATTGGTGAGGAACTGTTCCTCAATCAGATGTGCCTGCGTCGATTCGGCGACTTTGCCTGCCTGCTGGATGGCGAGCTTTACCTCTTTCTGTTTGCCTGCCGCGCTGACGGACTGGAACCGGCACTGGGCAATGTTTGCCGCCTGCCCTGGCGCGACATGTTCAGCCAGCGCCGCATGCTCAGCGGGTTGTCCGATCTGCCGGCTGACGCCTTTATGAAAGCTGGCGCCGTGCCTGCACACTTGCATATCCCCGTCGAGACCCATGCGACGCAAGCGGTATCTGCTACGGGTGAACGTGCGCCGTTAAATCCGCAAAGATTCACCCTGCCTATCAGTGAGCCACAGTCATGACGTTCCTTGAGCTAATCGATGTCATTGCATTGACCTGTGTGGTGACCGTACTGCTGACGCTGTTCTGGCAGCGCATGCGGATGTACTTGAAAAGTCATTTCGAGCAGTACCTCTCTCCCCGCTATTTGAAATCGTGCGGCGTTCGCCGTCGCATGCCAGCCAGCCCTGCTCAGAGAACGCCTGATGAGTCTGTTTAAGTCTGACGCACCGGCGCACAAAATTGCCGGATCCTGGAGCGGCCTGGGCGCCTGGAACCTGTATTTCCTGGCCAAGTTCCTGCTGGCCTGGACGGGGCATCTGAACATCCAGATTTTGCCCAACCTGATATTTGCTGCCGTTTTGCTGATTCCGATCGCCAACCCGGCGCTACGCCGTTTGCGCACCCTGATTGCCATTCCGGTGGCCGTGGCCCTTCTGTACCAGGACACCTGGTTCCCGCCCTTCAGCCGCCTGCTGGCACAACCCGGGGTGTTGAACTTTTCGTTCGACTATATCGTCGAGCTGCTGGGGCGTTTTATCGACTGGCAAGTGTGCGCCCTGTTGCTGTTGCTGTTTGTCGGCTACCTGTTCCTGAACCAGTGGCTGCGCCTGACCACCCTCACCCTGCTGGGCTTTGCCTGGTTGGGCATGGGCAATCTGCAGTGGCTGTTGCCACCTTCCGTGCAACCGCAAATGGCCGGCGCACAGACTGCCACGGGCGTGCCGACCGTCAGCGCAGGCGAGCCCGACGACGCGACGCTCAATGGCTACCTGGAGAAGTTCTATCTCAACGAATCCACGCGCAAGGTCGAGTTCAAGGAACCGGCAGTCAAGCCGCCCCCGTTCGATCTGCTGGTGATCAATATTTGTTCCATGGCCTGGGACGACCTGGATGCCGTGGGCTTGCGTGACAACCCGTTGTTCAGCCAGATGGACGTGATATTCGACAACTTCAACTCGGCCACCGCCTACAGCGGCCCCGCAGCCATTCGCTTGCTGCGCGCCAGTTGCGGTCAGACCTCCCATGCGCAGCTGTACAAACAACCGGCGGATCAGTGCCTGTTGTTCGATGACTTGCGCAAGCTGGGCTTTTCCAATGAGCTGATGCTTAACCACACCGGTGAATTCGACGGTTTCCTGCAGGAAGTGCGTGAACAGGGCCAGTTGCCTCCTCCGGCTCTGGGTGTTGTACCCGCAGGCCTGCCGCGTACCTATGTCGGTTTTGACGGCTCGCCGATCTGGGGCGACCGTGATGTGCTGAGCAAGTGGTGGCAGCACCGCATGACTGAAGACTCACCCAATATGGCGCTGTTCTACAACACCACCAGCCTGCACGACGGTAACCGCCAGGTGCAGTCCGATGGCGGCACCCAGGCCGCTGACTACCGCAGCCGGGCGCAGATCCTTCTCGACGATCTTAATGCCTTCCTTAAAGAGCTGGAAAAAAGTGGCCGTCGCGTCGTGGTAGCCATCGTCCCTGAGCATGGCGCAGCGCTGCACGGTGACCGCATGCAGATAGCCGGCATGCGCGAAATCCCCAGTGACTCCATCACCCATGTACCGGTGGGTATCAAGCTGATCAATATGGGCGACAACGCGCAAACCCAGCCTATCCACGTCAGTGAACCCAGCAGCTACCTGGCCGTGGCAGAAATCATAGCTCGCCTGTACGCCGATCCGGCGCTGAGCAATGGCCAGACCGTGGACTGGTCCAGGCTGCTCACCGATCTGCCGAAAACCGCGAAAGTATCGGAAAACTCAGGGACCGTAGTACTCGACTACAACGGCAAACCTTATGTGCGAATCAAGGAGAACGGCGGATGGCTGCCTTACCCACAGCGGTTCAAATAAGCGCCGATATCCTTTCGCGCAAAGAACGGGCCGATGATATTGCCCGGCTTAAATCCATGATGGAGCTGCATGCCCTGGAATATGTCGATGTCTCGGCACATATGGAGCTGTTGCAGGCCTTTGAGCGCTGGCCGTTGCTGGCCTATCTAGAGGCGCAGTACAAGCAGCCCCCGTTGCTGGCCAAGGACACGGAGCAAACCCCATGATCAGCATGAGTTTGCGTGGCGTGCGGGGTGGCGTGGGCACCAGCTCAACCCTGGCGGCCCTGGGCCATGCGCTGCATGAGCTGGGGCAGAAAGTGCTGCTGGTGGACATGTGCCCGGAGAACTCCCTGGGCCTGCATTTCAATATGGACCTTGCCCCGCGTGAAGGCTGGGCGCGGGCGACCCTTGACCGGCAACCCTGGCACGAACACGCCTGGGTGGTAGAGCCAGGCCTGTGCGTGCTGCCCTATGGCCAATTGAAGCCGAGCGAGCTTTTTGCCCTCGATGCCCTGCTGATTGAACAGCCAAAGCTCTGGAGCCAGCGCCAGGCTGCGCTGGCGAACGCGTTTGACTGGATACTCTTCGACCTGCCGCAACGCTTGCCTGGGCATATGACCAACCCGCACTGCGCACTCTCGATGATGGTTACCAACGCCGATGCTGCCTGCCATGTGCTGTTGCAACCGCAGCTGACGCAGACCCCGCTGTTTCTGGTCAATCGCTTCGATGCCGCCAGCCAGTTGCAGCGCGATCTGCTGCTGATCTGGCAACAGCGTTATGCCCATGCACTGGTGCCAGTCAACCTGCATGCAGATGAAGCCATGGCCGAGGCCCTGGCCAGAAGCGAGCCTGCCGGGCGCTATGCGCCCTCCAGCCTGATTGCCCTGGACATTATCAGCCTGGCCAGTTGGTGCCTGCTGCGTGGCAGAGGCTTGAATGATCAGGCGTTGGTTCCCCTATACACGATTGCGGCGGGAGCAGAACTGCACCCGTTTTACCGCCTTCACCCTGGCGCTGATTCAAGCGCTGGGCTGGATCTTCCTGCGCCTTGAATCACCCCGCTGGCAAGCCTTGCGCGAACAGCACCGGCGCCTGTATCCGCACCTGGCGGACAAGCCCTCGACCATCGGTGACCCGCTACGCTACACGGTGCAAACCCTGTGGCTACTGCTGGTGCGAACGCCCAACCAGGACCAGATCGGCCGGCAACGCTTCCGCCAGCGCACGGCCAGCTTTTTCTCGGCCTTGCTGATGATCGTGCAACGGCCATGGAACCTGCTGTCCAATGCCTTTGCCCGCTTGCCCACCACCCTCAGCCCGCAAGTCACCAAAGGCTCGCACTGGTGGGACAACATTCAATGGCCGCTGCGCAAGGGCCTGTATATCGCCATGGGCGTACTGGCCCTGGCGTTGATTGTGCTGTGCATTACCGAACCGTTCGGTTTCCTTGCGCAACTGGTGTTTGTCGTCTTGCTGTGGATGCTGGCCATGCTGGTCCGGCGCATGCCGGGGCGCTTCCCTACATTATTGCTGATCGTGCTCTCGGTCATCGTGTCGTGCCGTTATCTGTGGTGGCGCTATACCTCGACCCTGAACTGGAACGACACCTTCGATCTGGTCTGCGGCCTGACCTTGCTGGTGGCCGAAACCTATACCTGGCTGATCCTGTTGCTGGGTTATGTGCAAACCTCATGGCCGCTCAATCGCAAACCGGCACAGCTGCCGGCAGACACCGATCAGTGGCCGGTAGTGGATCTGCTGATTCCCACCTACAACGAAGAATTGTCGGTTACCCGTGGCACGGTGTATGCGGCGCTGGGTATCGACTGGCCGAAAGACAAGCTGCGCATCCATTTGCTCGATGACGGTAACCGCCCAAGTTTCAAGACCTTCGCCGAGGAAGTGGGTATCAACTACATCGCCCGCACCGACAACCGTCACGCCAAGGCGGGTAACCTCAACCATGCCCTGAAATTGCTCGACGGCGATCTGGTGGCGATTTTCGACTGCGACCACATGCCTGCCCGCTCCTTCCTGCAATTGACGGTTGGCTGGTTTCTGCGCGATCCGAAACTGGCGCTGGTGCAAACCCCGCACCACTTCCTCTCGCCGGATCCGTTCGAGCGCAACCTGGGTACTTTCCGTAACCGCCCCAACGAAGGCGAGCTGTTCTACGGACTGATCCAGGACGGCAACGACATGTGGAACGCCGCGTTCTTCTGCGGCTCCTGCGCCATACTGCGGCGTACCGCAATTGACTCCATCGGCGGTTTTGCTGTCGAAACCGTGACCGAAGATGCCCATACCGCCTTGCGCCTGCACCGCAATGGCTGGACCTCGGCCTATCTGCGTATTCCGCAGGCGGCGGGGCTGGCGACCGAAAGCCTGTCGGCGCATATCGGCCAGCGCATCCGTTGGGCGCGGGGCATGGTGCAGATTTTCCGCACTGACAACCCGCTGTTGGGCAAGGGCCTGACGATCTTCCAGCGCATCTGCTACACCAACGCCATGATGCACTTTCTGGTGGGGCTGCCGCGGCTGGTGTTCCTCACTGCGCCCCTGGCATTCCTGTTCTTCCACGCTTACATCATCTACGCCCCGGCGGCGATGATCCTGTTGTATGTGCTGCCGCACATGATCCACGCCAGCCTGACCAACTCGCGGATGCAAGGCGCCTACCGCCAGACATTCTGGGGCGAGGTGTATGAAACCGTGCTGGCCTGGTACATCGCACGGCCGACCACGGTGGCCTTGTTCAGCCCGTCACGGGGCAAATTCAACGTCACGGCCAAGGGCGGCATGATGGAGGAAAACCAGTTCGACTGGCAGACCGCCAAGCCCTATCTGATTTTGTCGGTGTTGAACATCCTCGGCCTGGGCTTTGCCGTCTGGCGCCTGTTCTATGGCCCCAGGGATGAAATCTTCACCGTGATCGTCAGCGTCCTGTGGGTGATCTACAACCTGCTGATCATCGGGGCTGCGGTTGCAGTTGCCGCGGAAGTACGCCAGGTGCGCAACACCCACCGGGTACTCGCGCGCTTGCCGGGGGCGGTGAAACTGGCTGACGGGCACAGCTACCCTTGTGAGCTGGTGGACTACTCCGACGGTGGCGTCGGCCTGCAACTGAGCCAGGCTCTGCAATTGCCCGTCGGCACGCCGGTTTCACTGATTCTGCAACGCGGCAACCGCGAGTTTGTATTCACCGGCACCCTGACCCGTTCCAGCGAACGTTTTATTGGTCTCAGCTTTGCCCGGTTACCGGCCGAAGAAAAAATTGCCTTCGTGCAATGCACCTTTGGCCGCGCCGATGCCTGGCTTGATCACAACAGCGGTTTTGAAGCCGACAAGCCGATCCAGAGTCTCAAGGAGATCCTGGCCCTGGGCATCAAGGGCTATTACCGCCTGTATGAATACCTGCCGGCGTGGGTCCGCGTGTTGGCAAAACCTTTCCTGCACATCTTTCAGTGGCTGGGCAGCTTTTTGCCGCGCATGCCCACCTCCACCCCTCTTATTTCCCGGCCAGTGAGCAGATCATGAGTCGTATAACCAAAAAAACCATTTTCGCCAGCCTAGCGCTGATGACCTTCGCCTCACAGCTGATGTCGGCCCCCCTGCCTTTGCCGGGGAGCTCACCAGTGGCCGAAACGCTGCCAAAACCTGCATTTGCACAAACCGATCAGGTACTGCCAAGCTGGCCGGTGACCTATACCTTTGAGCAACTGGGGCGCCCCGGTGACTCCCTGCTGCTGGGTATCAACAGCGCCGACCAGGTGGAATTCGGCATGCGCCGGGACCGCATTGCCAGCGACGCCAGCCTGCAGCTGGAATACACGCCCTCGCCTTCGCTGATCCCGACGGTTTCCCATATCCGGGTTTACCTCAACGATGTGCTGATGGGCGTGCTGCCGATCGAGAAGGACCAGTTGGGGCGTAAAACCACGCAAAAGATGGCCCTTGATCCGCGACTGATTTCGGACTTCAACCGCGTACGCCTGGAGTTTGTCGGCCATTACACCGAATTCTGCGAAGACCCGGCCAACAGCACCCTGTGGGTCAATATCAGCCGTGGCAGCAGCATTACCCTGCAGGAACAGGCGCTGAGCCTGCAAAACGATCTGGCGTTTTTCCCGCTACCGTTTTTCGACCCGCGCAACAGCGGCAAACTCGAACTGCCGTTTGTCTTCGCGGCCAACCCGACCCTGGGCGAACAGAAAGCTGCCGCGATTCTGGCCTCCTACTTCGGTAGCCAGTCCAACTGGCGCGGGGCCAATTTCCCGGTCGTGTTCGATACCCTGCCCGGCGTGCAGGACAAGGATGCCGTCCAGCCCACCGTGGTGTTTGCCACCAACGATCACCGCCCTGCATTTATGAGCGATCTGGAGAAATTCCCGGCCGTGACCGCGCCTGTGGTCGAAATGATCAATCACCCGGATGCGCCCTACAGCAAAATCCTGCTGGTCATGGGTCGCAACGAAGAAGACCTGGCTACAGCCGCCAAGGCCCTGGCCCTGGGCGGCAACCTGATGCGCGGTTCCCGTGTGACCATCGACAAGGTCCAGGAACTGCAACCGCGCAAACCCTACGATGCTCCGGCGTGGATGCGTACCGACCGCCCTGTGCGTTTTGCCGAACTGGTCAGTTACCCGCAACAACTGCAAGTCAGCGGGCTGGTGCCTCGCGCCATTACCCTGGACGTCAACCTGCCGCCTGACCTGTTTGTGTGGCGCAACCAGGGTATTCCGCTGCGCACCCAGTACCGCTACACCGCGCCGTCGGCCAATGATGATTCGCGCTTGAATATCAGCCTCAATGACCAGTTCCTCACCAGCCTGCCATTGCTGCGCAAAGACACCAGCAACCTCGAAGAACTGCGCCTGTCGGTGCTGTCCAACGACTCAGCCAACGTCAATGACAAACTGATCGTGCCTTCGCTGAAAATTGGCGACCGTAACCGTCTGCGTTTCGACTTCAACTTTGCCAGCACCATGGGCAGTTCACAGAAAGATCGCTGCCAGACCATCCTGCCGGCCAACACCCAGGCAATTATCGATGAGGACTCCACCATCGATATGTCCGGCTACTACCACTACATCAGCATGCCGGACCTCAAGGCCTTTGCCCGCAGTGGTTTCCCGTTCAGCCGCATGGCCGACATGTCCGAATCCATCGTTGTCGTACCCAAAGACACCACACCGACACAAATCAGCACCCTGCTTGAAACCGTGGCCAGCATTTCTGCGCGTTCCGGCTACCCGGCGTTCGGCTTGCGCCTGACCGATGACTGGCAATCCGCCTCCAAGGAAGATGCCGACCTGCTGGTACTGGGACAAATGGCACCAGACCTGCGCGATAACCCGGACTTGAGCGTATTGCTGCAACGCCAGCGTGACATGCTGGTACAGCCACATGGCACCACCGGTATTGATGCCAACATTCGTCGCACGCCGTCGACCGACGCACGCAACGTGCCAGCCAACAAGGTGGAAGTCACAGCGCAGGCCCCGATTGCAGCTATCCTGGGCATGCAGTCCCCGACCCATAACCAGCGCAGTGTCGTGGCAATGTTGGCCAATGACGATGCAGACTACAACTTGTTGCGCGAAGTCCTCGGTGACAGCGGCAAGCTGGACGCAGTAGCGGGCTCCGCGGCACTGATCCGCAGCAGCGGTGTTTACAGCCAACTGGTGGGTGACCAGTACTTTGTTGGCAACCTGCCATGGTACCTGTTGCTGTGGTACCAGCTCTCCGAGCACCCGGTGCTGCTCACCGTGCTGGCCGTGATCAGCGTTCTGCTCAGCGCCTTCCTGCTGTGGCGTGCCTTGAGCTGGGCGGCCAACCGTCGCCTGAACAAGCATGACTAACGCCATGAAGCGACTGGCGGCACTTACCCTGAGCTCGACCCTGGGGCTATTGCCTCAGGTGGCGAGTGCGCAATCCTGTGACTGGCCCGCCTGGGACAGTTACAAGAAGGCCATGATGAGCAGCGACGGGCGCATTATCGATGGCTCGTCGGCGCAAATGATCACCACCTCGGAAGGTCAGAGCTACGGGTTGTTTTTTGCCTTGCTGGGCAACGACAAAAAGAGTTTTGCGAGGATTCTCGAGTGGACCCGCAATAACCTCGCCGGTGGCAGCCTTGAGGCTCATCTGCCAGCCTGGCAATGGGGTCTGGCAAAAAACGGCAAGTGGCAGATCCTGGACAGCAACAATGCCAGCGATGCCGACCTGTGGATCGCCTACAGCCTGCTCGAAGCCGGCAGGCTGTGGCAGTGGCCCGAGTATGTCGCGCTTGGGCAGAACATGCTCTGGCGCAGCGCTGCGCAAAGCCTGCGCAAGCTGCCCGGGTTGGGCCTGATGCTGTTGCCCGGGGATGTGGGTTTTGACAGCCCCAAGGGTTGGCGCCTGAACCCCAGCTATTTGCCACCGCAATTGTTGGCCCGTTTTGCGCGTATATCACCGATCTGGGCCGAACTGGCGAGCAACCAGCAACGCATGCTGATAGAGACTTCGCCCAAAGGCTTTGCCCCGGACTGGCTGCAGTGGAAAGCCGGTGGCGGTTGGGCACCGGACAGCAAGGAGGGTTCGCTGGGGGACTACGATGCCATTCGCGTCTACCTGTGGGTTGGCATGCTGGCCCAGGACGCGGCCGGTCGCCAGCCACTGCAAGAACATTTTGCGCCCATGGCCAACCTCACCCAAACCCTGAGCTATGTGCCAGAAAGCGTCAATGCCGTTACCGGCAAATACACCGGCACGGGGCCGGTAGGGTTTTCCGCCGCCATGCTGCCGTTACTGTCCAGCCTGGACTCCCCCGCGCTGGCGGTTCAACAGGAACGGATCAAGCAACAGCCGCCTGCGGCCGATGCCTATTACAACCAGTCACTGCTGCTGTTCGGCCAGGGCTGGGATGAACAACGCTATCGCTTTGACAAGGATGGGCAGCTTTTACCTTCGTGGATCAAAACATGCCAAAAATAACAACGTGGGCGTTCCTGCTCGGTGGGTTGTCCACTGCAGCCATTGCACAGCCGAGCACGGTGCAGGAGCAGCAACAATGGCTGCTGGAGCAGGTTCGGATCGGCGAAGCCATGTACCGCGAAGACCTGGTGCGTGACTCGCTGGCACGGCTGCAATTGATCTCACCCAACAACCCGCAAGCGTTGGTGGCGTCGATACGCCAGGCATTGCTGGAGAAAAACCCGGAGCTGGCCAGGCAGCGTCTGGCCCAGTTGCAAAATGTTGCCCCTGATTCGGCGGCACTGCGTCAGGCCCAGAGCCTGATGAAGCTGCAAAACCCACAAAGCCAGAAAGACCTGCAACAGGCGCGCCTGTTTGCTGCGGCCGGTCGTCCTGAAGAAGCCGTGGCGATTTTCGAGCGACTGTTTGGCAATGCCCCGCCGGATTTTGCCACGGCACTGGAATACCTGCGCATCCGCAGCAATATCCAGGGCCAGCGTGCACAGGTCATCGAGCAACTGCGCAGCCTGGACAAACAGTACCCGGGCAACCCCGGCCTGCGTCAAACCCTGGCCGACCTGTTGTTCCGCGAAGACCGTGCGCCAGAAGCCCTGATCGTCCTGCAGCAACTGGCCAAAGACCCGGTCGCCAGTAATGCTGCGGCTGAGCGTGAATACACCTACCTCAGCACATTGCCGGTGGATCGCACATCGGCGCAGGCCTGGCAGGGCTTTATTGCGCGCTATCCAAATTCGCCGCTGATTGGCGAGGCCAATAAAAACCTGCAAAAGCAGCACAGCCTGCTGAATGACCCGGCATGGACCGCCGGCGCCCAGGGCAAGCAAATGATCGACCAGTCGCGCAACCCGGCAGCCGCCGAAGGCCTGCTGCGCCGCGCTCTCAAACAATACCCCGACGACCCGACCCTTTACGGTGCCCTGGGCATGGCGCAGTTTCGCCAGGGCCGCTATGCCGAAGCCAACAGCAACTTTGCCACCGCTCGCAGCAAAGAACAGGACACATCCAATATCAGCAAGTGGCAAGACCTGATGGACGCCAGCCGCTACCGCATGCTGCTCAGTCAGGGCGACAAGGCCCTTGAACAAAATAACCCGGCAGCGGCGCGCACGGCCTTTACCCAGGCACGCAAGGCCAAGCCCGGCGATGCCGACCCACTCATAGGCCTGGCCAGCGTGGCCCAGGCCGAGCACGACGATATCCAGGCCGAAGCCTTGCTGTTGCAGGCCCGTCGTCTTGAGCCCGGCAATGGCAGTGCGGTACGTGGGCTGATGCGTCTGTACAGCGCGCAAGACCCGCAAAAGGCCAAGGCTTTCCTTGATCGCCTGCCGCCTGCCAGCCAGAAGGAATTTGCCAGCCTGCGCCAGAGCATCGAACTTGACGAACTGAACCGTCAGGCCGATGCCGCTACCGAGCGCAAGGACTGGCCGCAAGTGGTCGCCTTGCTCAGCAAAATCCGTAACCTCAGCCCCGATGAGCCTTGGGTCACTTATCGTCTGGCCAACGCCCAGCGCGAAATCAACCAGCCGGGCGCCGCTGATGACAGCTTCAAACAGCTGATGACTCGTCAGGGTCGCAACCCTGAAGCGCTTTATGCCTACGCGTTGTACCTATCAAGTACCGAGCGCGATGCCAGTGCCTTGAGCGTTCTGGAACAACTGCCCAAGGCGCAATGGAGCGACTCCATGCGTGAGCTGGATACGCGGCTGCAACGCAATGTACTGGTGGCCCGGGCTGAAAGTCTGCGCGCCGCCGGGCAAGAGCCGCAAGCGATTGCCCTGTTGATGCAGAACTCGGACAACGACGATCTGATGACCATCGCTGGCTGGGCCCAGGAGCGTGGTGACTATGAACAGGCGCAAAACCTCTACAGCCAGGTGCTGAAAAAAGAACCGGGCAACACCGATGCGCGCCTGGGCCAGATCGAAACCCTGATTGCCAGCAAACAGCTGCCTTCGGCTCGTCAGCAACTGACACAGTTTACCCCTGCCCCCGGCACGCCATTGACCCCTTCACAGCAACGTCGGGTAGCCAATGCCTGGGCCGCCGTGGGTGAGCCTGAAAAGGCCCAGGCCATCTATGCCCAATTGTTGCAATCACCGCAGGCTGACCCCCTGATGTATCGCGACGCGGCGCGGCTGATGTCGGCCAGGGAGCCGCAAAAGGCACTGGACTACTATGCCAAAAGCATGGCCGCCGCAGGGCTGATTACCCCTGAGCAAGGCAACCCCCGGGACAATCGCGCCATGACCATGGCCAGTCGTGAAAAGGACGATGACGAGTGGCTGGCCCGTAGCTTGCGCAGTGATGTGGACGAACTCTACCAGCGGCAAAATCCGACAGTTCATCTGTATACCGACTATGGCTGGCGTTCGGACGATGCTTCCGCCGGCACTTCGGACACCGACACCCGAACCACCATCCTGCAACTGGACCTGCCGGTGGCCGATGGCAGCGGTTTTCTGCGCGCAGAACAGTTGAATATGGATGCAGGAAAATTCGATGCCGACCCGGACGGACTCGTGCGCGAGAACTACGGCACCTGTGCTGTGGAGGTCAATCGCAAGGGTACCAATGGCCCTGACTTCTCTGGCTGCGATGACCGCTCGCAATCGGTCAACGGCACGATGATGGCGGCGGGCTGGAAAAACGAGGTGTGGAACATCGATATCGGTCGTACACCGGATAACTTCAAGGTACCCAACTGGCTGGGCGGTGTGGCCTACAGCAGCAAGATCGGCTCACTGGGCTGGACCCTGACCGGTTCACGTCGCCCGCTGAGCAACTCGATCCTGTCCTATGCCGGGGCTACCGATCCCAACACCGGTGTGACCTGGGGCGGCGTCACGTCCAACGGTGTGACCTTGAGCCTGAGCCACGACGAAGGGGGCGTAGACGGTGTATGGGCCAGTTTCGGCCAGCACTGGTTGCGCGGCAAAAACGTCGAAGACAACCACAAGAGCACGGCCATGGCCGGTTATTACTACCGTCTGGTGGAGCGCGCCGACGAACGTTTGCGCACCGGTCTGACACTGATGTATTGGGGGTATGACAAGGACTCGAGTGAATACACTCTCGGCCAGGGCGGTTACTACAGCCCGCAGAAGTACTATTCGATTGGTGTGCCGCTGAACTACGCCTTCCGTACCGCCAACTGGTCGGTGGCATTGGAAAGCTCGGTGAGCTGGTCGTATGCGAAAACCGATGCCAATGACCTTTACCCGCTGGACGGACTGAACAGCAAACTGCTGCAGCGGCTCGATGATGCTGGCTACCAGCTTGCCGACGGTCTGGGGCAGACCTCGGGCGGCAGCAGCACTGGCATTGGTTACCGCGTACAGGGGCTGGTAGAGCGCAGGCTGTCGGATCATCTGGTACTGGGCGGCGGAGTGCTCTATCAGCACAGCGATGACTATGCCCCGAGCCGGGCGATGCTCTACCTGCGTTATACCTTCGACGTGTGGCAGGGCAACTTGCCGATGCCGGTGCAACCGTTGATTCCGTATGCCGATTTCAGGTAATTGGCAAATCAGTGTGGGAGCGGGCTTGCTCGCGATCGGAGCGACGCGGTTTAACAGATAGACCGCGCCGTCTGCATCGCGATGCAAGACCGCTCCCACAGTGAAAATCAGCGTTTTACCGGCGTGCGCATGGTCACAAACTCTTCAGCAGCCGTCGGGTGTACGCCGATGGTTTCGTCAAAGTGCTGTTTGGTCGCCCCGGCCTTCAAGGCAATCGCCAGTCCCTGCACGATCTCCCCCGCCTCCGGCCCGACCATATGGCAACCGAGCACCTTGTCGGTGTCGGCATCCACCACCAGCTTCATCAACGTACGCTCCTGGCACTCGGTGAGTGTCAGTTTCATCGGGCGAAAGCTGCTTTCGAAAATCTGCACCTTGTGTCCCGCCTCAATGGCCTGTTCTTCGCTCAAACCCACCGTGCCGATGTTAGGCAGGCTGAACACAGCCGTCGGGATCATTTGGTAATCCACCGGCCGATATTGCTCGGGCTTGAACAGGCGGCGCGCCACGGCCATGCCTTCGGCCAGCGCCACGGGCGTCAACTGCACGCGACCGATCACATCGCCAATGGCCAGGATCGATGGCTCGGCACTCTGGTACAGATCATCCACTTCGACAAAACCGCGCTTGTCGAGTTTGACCCCGGTGTTCTCCAGGCCCAGGTTATCGAGCATCGGCCGACGGCCCGTGGCGTAGAACACACAATCGGCGATCAGCTCGCGACCGTCCTTGAGTGTGGCTTTGAGGCTGCCATCGGCCTGCTTGTCGATCCGCTCGATATCGGCATTGAACTGTACGTCCATGCCGCGCTTGATCAGTTCTTCGTGCAAGTGCTTGCGCACTGCACCATCAAAACCGCGCAGGAACATCTCGCCACGATAGAGTAAGGACGTTTTCGCACCCAAACCGTGGAAAATCCCAGCAAACTCGACGGCGATATAGCCACCGCCCACCACCAGCACACGCTTGGGAAGCTCTTTGAGGAAGAATGCCTCGTTGGAACTGATTGCATGTTCATGGCCCGGGATGTCGGGAATCTGCGGCCAGCCGCCGGTGGCGATCAGGATATGTTTGGCGGTATGACGCTGACCGTTGATTTCAACTTCATTGGGGCCGGTTATTTTCGCGTGACCTTCGATCAGGGTCACACCGCTGTTGACCAGCAAGTTGCGATAAATACCGTTGAGACGATTGATCTCGCGGTCTTTGTTGGCGATCAGGGTCGCCCAGTCAAAGTCGGCCTCACCCAGGCTCCAGCCAAACCCCGAGGCTTGCTCGAAATCTTCAGCAAAGTGCGCGCCGTACACCAGCAGCTTTTTCGGCACGCAGCCAACGTTCACGCAGGTACCGCCCAGATAGCGGCTTTCTGCTACAGCCACTTTTGCGCCAAAACCTGCGGCAAAACGTGCAGCACGCACGCCACCAGAACCCGCACCAATGACAAATAGATCAAATTCGTAGGCCATTTCTCTCTCCTAGGCAGGCCATCAGCATAATCGCTCCTGCGCGATTGACCAGCGCTGGAAGTTGCCGACAGCAAAAAAACGAAAAAGCCACCCGAGGGTGGCTTTCTCTTGAAGCGATCTACAACGGGCCGCTATCAGTAAGCTTTGCCGGTTTTGTAGAAGTTTTCGAAGCAGAAGTTGGTTGCTTCGATGTAGCCTTCGGCGCCACCGCAGTCAAAGCGCTTGCCCTTGAACTTGTAAGCAATCACGCAACCGTTTTGCGCCTGCTTCATCAGCGCGTCGGTGATCTGGATTTCACCGCCTTTGCCCGGTTCGGTCTGTTTGATCAGATCGAAGATATCCGGAGTCAGGATGTAACGGCCGATGATGGCCAGGTTGGAAGGTGCATCTTCCGGAGCAGGTTTTTCAACCATGTTGCGCACGCGGTAGAGGTCGTCACCAATCAGGTCGCCAGCGATCACGCCGTACTTGTTGGTTTCTGCCGGATCAACTTCCTGGATCGCGATGATGGTGCAGCGGTACTGATTGTACAGCTTGACCATTTGTGTCAGGACGCCGTCGCCTTCCAGGTTGACGCACAGGTCGTCTGCCAGAACCACGGCAAAGGGTTCGTCGCCGATCAGCGGGCGGCCAGTCAGAATTGCGTGGCCCAGGCCCTTCATTTCGGTTTGACGGGTGTACGAGAACGAGCACTCGCTCAGCAGGCGGCGGATACCGACCAGGTACTTCTCTTTATCAGTACCCTTGATCTGGTTTTCCAGCTCGTAGCTGATGTCAAAGTGGTCTTCCAAAGCGCGCTTGCCGCGGCCCGTCACGATGGAAATTTCAGTCAAGCCAGCGTCCAGTGCTTCTTCAACCCCGTACTGGATCAGTGGCTTGTTCACCACCGGCAGCATTTCTTTTGGCATGGCCTTGGTCGCTGGCAAAAAGCGAGTGCCGTAACCGGCTGCTGGGAACAAGCATTTCTTGATCATATGAGTCCTTTAAAGGGCTGTACGTTCCAAATTTGGCGCAGTCTAATCAGGCAGCATCGACGTTACAATGCTTCTCGATAGCAAACTGATGCCAACCTAGATAAATATTTAGCCCGTTAGTTCCTTTGCGATTGAATTTGATTGGCACCCATCGTGTTTACCACTACCCGTGATGCCCTTGCGCTATTATCACGCCATTAATCCAGCCAATCAGGCAGCTTTTCGATGTCAGCAACAATCAGCGTTAACGGTTATGAGATCAAACCCGATGAATCGGGCCAATGGTGCGTGTTTGCTGCCTCGGGTGAAAACGTTGCCGGACCATTCAGCTCGCAACAGGCCGCAGCAGAAGTCGCCTCGGTATTTCAGGACCAACCTGAGCCAGCAGCCCGACGCAGCAAAAAATAACAGCAACTCCACTTATGTGATGGTTACCCGGATGAAGAAAGTTCTGACACTGCTCGCATTGGTGACTCTGGGTGGGTGCGCGACGGCATCCAGCACTTACCTGGCCGATGGCAAACAAGGGTTGAGCATAGACTGTTCTGGCGAGGCCATGTCCTGGGCCAAGTGCTATGA
This sequence comes from Pseudomonas sp. CCC4.1, assembly GCF_035019225.1. Classification (NCBI taxonomy): domain Bacteria; kingdom Pseudomonadati; phylum Pseudomonadota; class Gammaproteobacteria; order Pseudomonadales; family Pseudomonadaceae; genus Pseudomonas; species Pseudomonas sp. CCC4.1. Next base: position 143,651 of record NZ_JASJWL010000001.1, read on the forward strand.
GAAAGCCGAGGCCTCATGTGCCGGTACTGGCTATACCATCATTGCCACGGATGGTTCGCCTGCGCTTGCGCAAAGCGAGAAAACCCTGGGCGCAGATGTAGGTAATTTTAAAAGTCGCACTGTCGTAGTGGCCTGCAAGTAAGGGATACCGCTAAAGCGCATGACTTTAGCGGTAACTGCAATTACCGGGTGCCCTGGCCGACCAAAACGCCATTCACGGTTTGCCCATAAACGTTGACGCCGTCATTGGCATGGAACTTCAACCGGGTTTTTTCCACTGAACCTTCGACCAGTCGAGGGTCCTGTGGCCGTTCGTGGGTGTTGATGTACGCCGCCACATCCCAGGCCTGCTCGTCACTCAAGCTGTTGGCCTTGCCCAGTGGCATGTTGTGCTTGATAAACGATGCCGCGGTATTGATCCGGTGCATGCCGGCTCCCCAGTTGTAGGAATCTTTGCCCCACAATGGCGGCATCACATAGTCCTCCCCCACCTTTTGCCCCTGCCCGTTGTCACCATGACAGACGGCACATTGGTCCTTGTACAGCGCAGCACCACGGCTCAAGTTGTACCCAGCCTTGGGCTCGGGCACATCGGGATACCCTCGTCCCGGCAACTCAACCCCCGTAGGAGCCTTGGTCGACAACCAATAGGCATAGGTTGAGAGCGCCGTGATCTCGCGGCTATCGGCAGCCGGTGGCGTACCGCCATTCATGCTGAACTGAAAGCAGCCCTGCAGGCGTTCGGCAAAGGTATTGACCTTGTCGTTTTTCTTGCGGTACGCCGGGTACATGGGATACGCCCCCCACAGCGGGGCTGAGTTGGCCAGACGACCCTGATCAAGATGGCAGTTCGTACAGTTAAGGCCATTGCCGACAAACTTCGGGGCCTGGCGTTTGGTGTCAACAAACAGGGCATAGCCGTCCATCACCATTTTGCCGTAGGCGTTGTCGGGCAAATCGCTTTGTTGCGGCGGCTGAAAGTAGGTGATGTTATCGGCAGGTGCAGGCACCTTGATCTGCGACTGGTCTTCCATCGCAATGGGCGCTGCATGGACCGCGCTGCCAAAGAGGAAGGATGCCGCACAGGTTGATATCAGACGTTTCATGGTTTGACCTCCTTGTGCCCTACAGTGCTGAAATAGTCGGCAACCGCCTTGATTTCGTCTTCGCTCATGGCCTTGGCGATATGACCCATCAGGTCATTGGGATCGTTGCGCCGGGTGCCATCGCGCCAGGCATTGAGCTGCGCCGTCAGGTACAGCGCCGGTTGATTGGCCAGGGGCGGGAAGGCACTTCCCACCCCCACCCCACCCGGGCCATGACAGCTGACGCACTCGGGTATCTGACGCTCCCAGGCGCCGCGCAAGGCCAACTTTTCTCCAGGGCCTGAAGGCATGTTGCTGCGGTTGATGGCAGGCACCGCAGGGGCCGGCATGGCGGCAATGCTGGCGGTGACCGCGGCAATTTCCTGGTCGCTCAGGGCCTTGGCCAGGGGTTGCATCACCGGGCTGACCCGTTTGCCACTTTGAAAGTCGTGCAGTTGCTTGCTCAGGTAATCGGCAGAAAGACCGGCTAATCGCGGAAACCCGGCAGGTGCCAGCCCCATGCCATCCGCACCGTGGCACGCCACGCAGGCCGTGGCACCCGGTTGGGCACCGCCCTGCAGGTAGATGTTGGGGATCGGTTGTGCCTGGGTATTGCTCACGGCGAGCAGCATGAGGCTGCTCAATAGCGTTCGCTTGAGTGGAATCATGACCAGCTCCATTATTGTTATATGCTTAGGCCTATAAAATATAAGCCTACAGATCCTAGGAGAATTCTTACCTGGTCACAACACTGCTTCGGATCCAATGGTAAAGCAGGACAAAAAAAACCTGACGTGCGCAAGGCAAACGTCAGGTTGGGGTCTTGCCGCCGGTTGACTGAGATAAGGCGTCAGTCACCGGAAATACAGTGAGTGGCGGCTTTGCGAATATCGCCCGGGCGCACCGGTACATTGGACATGCTTTCGTACACCTTGATACTGCTGCCGCCGGAGCGCTCTTCAATATCAATGACCGCCGTTGGATTGGAGGTCAGCTTTTGCGGGACGATAATCCGAAAACCGTCTTTATGCGGTTCAATCTGAGGTGCCCTGCGTGTGCTGGACAGTTGTTGCACCACACATTGAGCATAGGCGTCGGGCTTCTTGCCCGAAATCACACTCATGGTGGGCAGCGTCTGCTCAATATCGGTAACGGATGCACAGCCACCCAAGGCCAGCAACGCCGCTAATACGCCCCACTTCATAGACATTCTCCGTTAAAGACACTACGACAATGGATATGCGGAATTTCTCCCGGGCCATAGTGAATAAATACTCAATAGTGGCGGATTATCCACGTTTTACGTCAAACTCACCCGCATCACGGCATAATACTCGGCTTTAGCCCCCTGATAGGGCTGAAGCACATGCTATCGTGCTGATTATTCAGCAGATTCACGTTTTTGGAGACACCATGAAATTTATTCACCAGCGCGAGCACCTCAACGAAGACGACATCGTCGTCATCGAGTGCTCCCAGCCTTGCAACATCCGCCTGATGAGCGATGCGCACTTCCGCAGTTTTAAAAATGGTGGCCGCCACTCCTACCATGGCGGCGCCTTCAAGGACTTCCCGGCCCGCATCACCGCGCCGAGCACCGGTTTCTGGAACATCACCATCGATACCGTGACCAGCCGTGCCATCAGCGTAACCCGCAAGCCAAGCTTCAAGCCGACCATTAAAATCGTGCGTCGCTCAAGCTCCAAACTTCGCTAAACCCAAAGCAGGAATTACCGTGCAAACCACCAAGTACGTGATCAAGTACAAGCTCAACGGCGAGCGTCGTTTCGAGTTTGCCCAGCTCCAGTCGGGATCGGAACAAGAAGCTCGCGCAGCACTTGAAAAGATCCATGGCGATGCTGACGAAGTAATTACCGACATCAAGGCAAGCAAGGCACTTTAAGCCGTGGACTTGTTTGCCGAGCAGGACCTGCAGCAGCCCGCCCGTGTCGAGCGTATCAGCGACCAGGCGTTTGCGCTTCGCGGGTTTGCCTTGCCCAAGGCCAAGGAGCTGCTGGCAGCCCTTGATAGCGTTCTGCTGCAGGCACCCTTGCGCCAGATGCAGACGCCCGGTGGCTACACCATGTCCGCCCGACTGAGCAGTTGCGGTGCTCTGGGCTGGACCACTGACCGCGATGGTTACCATTACAGTCCGCTCGATCCGCTAAGTGCCCGACCCTGGCCAGCCATGCCCGGCGTCTTCCTGGCGCTGGCTGCAGCGGCGGCCAGCAGCGCAGGCTTTAGCGGTTTTGTCCCTGATTCCTGCTTGATCAATGCCTATGCGCCAGGCGCAAAAATGTCGCTGCATCAGGATAAAAACGAGCGCTGCCATACCGCACCGATTGTTTCCATTTCTCTGGGGCTGCCGGCGATTTTTCAGTTTGGCGGTTTCGAACGAAGTGACCCGACTCAACGAATAGCATTGTTTCACGGCGACATCATGGTCTGGGGCGGCGTTGACCGCCTGCGGTATCACGGAGTAATGCCCATCAAGCCCGGGCATCACTCACTGTTGGGCGAACAGCGGATCAATATCACCCTGCGTCAGGCAGGCTGAGCCGCAGTTACCTGCTTCACTTCCCCCTTTCCTCGCACGCACGCTGACAAAGCGCTGTAAATATTTCTATATAGCGGATATCTTGCCAACGCCTGACACGGCCTAATAAAAACGGAGTTTTGCCATGAATGTTCGTGCCCGCCCCTTTATCCCTGCCGCGCTGGCTGTTCTGATCGGATGTACCGCATTCACTTCGGTCCAGGCCGATGAAGTGCAGGTTGCCGTGGCAGCCAACTTCACGGCGCCAATCCAGGCCATTGCCAGCGACTTTGAAAAAGACACCGGGCACAAGTTGATAGCGGCCTATGGCGCAACAGGCCAGTTCTATACCCAGATCAAGAACGGTGCACCATTCGAAGTGTTTCTGGCCGCAGATGACACCACCCCCGAGAGACTTGAAAAAGAAGGCGATACCGTTCCCGGTTCACGCTTCACCTACGCCATTGGCACCCTGGCGCTGTGGTCAGCCAAAGAGGGTTATATCGATGGCACCGACAAAGCGCTGCTGGCCAATCAGTACACGCATCTGTCGATCGCCAACCCCAAAGCCGCGCCCTACGGCCTGGCAGCAACGCAAGTGCTGGCCAAACTGGACCTGACTGACAAGGTCAAGAACAAGATCGTTGAAGGCCAGAACATTACCCAGGCCTACCAGTTCGTTTCCACGGGCAATGCCGAGCTGGGCTTTGTCGCCCTGTCGCAGATCTACAAAAACGGCAAAGTCAGCGACGGTTCGGCCTGGATTGTGCCCGAGGCGATGCACGACCCGATCCGGCAAGATGCCGTTATCCTCAAAAAAGGCGAAAACAACCCTGCTGCCAAGGCCCTTGCCGACTACCTTAAAGGTCCTAAGGCCACCACCATTATCAAATCCTATGGTTACCACCTGTAAATGCCGCTCACGAGTGCTGACTTCGCAGCCATCTGGCTGACTCTGCAACTGGCGTCGCTGACCACCCTCATTTTGTTGCTGGTCGGCACTCCCATCGCCCTGTGGTTAACGCACACCCGCTCGCGGTTGCGCGGCCCCATCGGGGCGATTGTGGCCCTGCCACTGGTTTTACCGCCCACTGTCATAGGTTTCTATCTGCTGCTGGCGATGGGGCCCAATGGTTATGTTGGCCAGCTCACCCAGTACCTGGGTCTGGGCACACTGACTTTCAGTTTCGCCGGGCTGGTGATCGGTTCGGTGATCTACTCCATGCCCTTTGTCGTGCAGCCTTTGCAGAATGCATTTACGGCCATTGGCCCCAGACCGCTTGAAGTCGCCGCGACTCTGCGGGCCAACCCGTGGGATACCTTCTTCAGCGTCATTGTACCTCTGGCCCGACCCGGCTTTATAACGGCCTCTATTTTAGGGTTTGCCCATACGGTCGGTGAGTTTGGCGTGGTACTGATGATCGGCGGCAATATCCCGGAAAAAACCCGTGTGGTCTCGGTGCAGATCTACGACCATGTCGAGGCACTGGAGTATGCTCAGGCACACTGGCTGGCAGGGGCGATGGTGGTGTTTTCCTTTCTGGTGCTGCTGGCGTTGTATTCAAGCCGCAAATCGCAAACCGGCTGGAGCTGAAGATGACGTCGCAGATCAACCTTCGGTTGCAGCACCGCTACCCCGGTTTTGCTCTCGACCTGGACCTGCAACTGCCGGGCAAGGGGGTCACCGCCCTCTACGGTCACTCCGGCTCGGGCAAGACCACCTGTCTGCGTTGTATCGCCGGTCTCGAACGCGCCAGCCAGGCCTATGTACAGGTCAATGATCACATCTGGCAAGACAGCCAGCGCAATCACTTCGTACCGGTGCACCAGCGGGCGCTGGGCTATATCTTTCAAGAAGCGAGCCTGTTCCCCCACCTGTCGGTGCGGGCCAATCTTGAATTCGGCCTCAAGCGCATTGCCCATCAGGAACGTCGAGTGGATCTTGCCCATGCCACCGAACTACTGGGCATCACCCACCTGTTGACGCGTGCACCGCACAACCTGTCCGGCGGCGAACGCCAGCGGGTCGGTATCGCCCGGGCCTTGCTCACCAGCCCGCAACTGCTGTTGATGGACGAGCCCCTGGCCGCACTGGACAACCAGCGCAAAGGCGAAATACTGCCCTACCTTGAGCGCCTGCACGCCGAACTGGATATCCCCGTGCTCTACGTCAGTCATTCTCTGGACGAAGTTGCGCGCCTGGCCGATCATATTGTGTTGCTCAGCGAGGGCAAGGTATTGGCCAGCGGCCCTGTCAGTGAAACCCTTGCCAGGCTCGACCTGCCACTGGCGCGCGGGAATGATGCCGCAGTGGTGATTGAGGGCCGGGTCAGCGATTACAACCTAAACTACCAGCTGTTGACTCTGCACCTGCCCGGCAGCGCCCAGCAGCTGAGGGTTGCCCATGCCTCAATGGCCATCGGCCAGCCGTTGCGCGTCAAAGTGCAAGCCCGGGATATCAGCCTGACCCTGGCCCCGTCGGAGCAAAGCAGCATCCTTAATAGCTTGCATGCAAGGGTGGTCAGCGAAACGGCCGCCGACAACCAGGCTCATGTGCTGATACGCCTGGATGCCGACGGCACTCCCCTGCTCGCCCGGATAACCCGTTACTCCCGGGACCAATTGGGCCTGCACCCCGGGCAATTACTATGGGCGCAGATCAAATCGGTGGCTGTTCTGGCCTGATGCCTTGCTTGCGCCGCTGGAGCAGGAAGCGCACGGTCGCAATCGTCAGCCCCGCCAACAGGCCCAGAACAAGTGCCAGAGCGACTATCAGGGCCTTTTTCGGCTTGATCGGATCAGTCGGCATCTGTGCCTTGCGATCAATACTGACCAACCCAAGCTGGCTCATATCCGTATTCAGGCGGCCAAGGCGCACGGCTTCGGCACGCAAGGGCTCGATGTCATTGAGGAATACATCCTCATTTGAGCGTTTACCAAGCATTTCGACCTGGCGATTGACCTCAAGCAATTGAATCTTTTTGCGGATCTGCGAGATACGGTTATCGGTAAAATCGTCCGTGGTTCGCTTGAGCAAGGCTGCACGCTCGGCCTCCAAGGCCTGGGACCCCATAAAGTACAAGGGGATACTTTGCGAAGTGATTTCGGTGCGCACCAGCCTGGCCGATGAGCCCTGCGCCGCATCAGCCATCGCCGACGGTGTGGTCGGACGGGTAATACCCAGGGATTTGGCAATGGCGATAGCTTCGTCAAGCTGCTGTATGCGCGCTTCCCGCTCGATTTTCAGCTGCAGGCGCAAGGCCTTCAGCTCATCCTCCAACTGCGCCTTTTGGAGGCTGTCAGTTTCAAGGAATGTGGCAATTTTTTCTTCTTTATCAGATGTATAGCTTGAGCGTGCGGCATTTATCTGGGCGTCCAGCTCTCTGAGCCGGTTACCAATAATAACCTTGAGGTCGGCACTGATTTGCTCGCGCTGCTTGGTGATCGCGTAGTCAACAAAACCATTGAGAATCGCAACCCCATCAAGGGAGGCCGGGTATGTTAGCTCCAGCTTGAGATAAGGATTATCTGAACTGGCCTTATTGGGCGCAGGCTGAACCAGATTGAATGCATCCCGGTTAAACACTTCGAAGCTTTGCTCCAGACTTCTGCCAGGTTGTACCAAAGGTTTGAACAAGTCCTGGTGGTCGCGAAAAAAACTCAACCGGTTTTCATAAGACTCAAGTGCCAGGCCAACTTTAAGCAAGGCATCAGCAGCAGGCAGGGTATAAACCTGGGAGCGGTTAAGGGCATCAAGCTCATTGATAGCTGCAGGGCGCAGCAGGCTGCTGGTTTGATAGACCTGTTGCGCAAACGACACATAGCCAAGTGCCATCAATCCGGCAATGACTACGGTGCCGCCAATCAGTTTTTTTTGTCGCCAAAAAGAATGGATCAAGTCAAAAAAATCGATCTCAGCGTCGACTTTACGTCCTTGTGGGTACTGATGAATAGTCAAATGAATGCACCTTGTAAATAAAGCTTAGTCAAGCTGGCTACTGAGGGCGTATCGATCACATGATGACGCAATGTGTTTGACAGGCAATTCCTAGAAAAATTCGCATCTTTATAAATCAAGCACATAGAACAACAAAAGCAAGTAATTAGAAAATGATATCCAACATCTTTATTAAAAATAGGATGCACCCTAGTTTCTAATGAGAATTGCCTCACAAAAAATAAAGGCAAAATAACAATGTGTCTGTGCCGTTTTCATCGAATCTCCACGCCAGGACGGCACAGCTTCCTGGACTGTGTAATTATTGCCGCCACAAGAAAGCACGCTTACGTGTGGGGTAATAATCAGAATGGATATTTTTCAGGCGATGCGGGTGTTTGTCCGCGTAGTCGAAACCGGCAGCTTTACCGCTGCGGCGCAGGCTCTGGGTTATTCAACGGCGCAAACCTCACGGTTGCTGTCAGAGCTTGAGTCCTCGCTGCAAGCACGGTTGCTGCAGCGCAGCACACGGCGCCTGGCCTTGACCGAGGTGGGTGCGCGTTACCTGGAACGCTGCCGGTTGATACTGAGCGAGATTGAAGATGCAAATGCTGAAGCAGCGGGGGCGCACTTGATCCCCCGTGGCCATTTGCGTGTGCAATCAACTACAGGCCTGGGGATCCAGCTACTGGCACCGCTGGTAGCCCGTTACACGGAGCTGTATCCGCAAGTCCATGTCGATCTCACACTGTCACAACGCCAGCCCGATCTGCTTGAGGAGGGCCATGATCTGGTGATTACCCTGTCGGCCCACCTGCCGGACTCGGAATTGATCGGCCAACCGCTGGGCAGCATTTTCAGTGTCATCAGTGCTGCGCCTTCCTACCTCGAGGGTCGGAACATCCCGAAGGTTCCTGAGGATCTGCACCAACACCGCTGCCTGCATCTGGTTGACCCATTGTTTACCGACAGCTGGACCTTTCGTGATGATGAGGGCGAGCAAGTCATCCGCCCCGGTAACGTATTTCAGGTCAACGTGGCCGAGGCCATGGCGAAGGCCGCCGAGGCCGGGCTTGGAATCTGCCTGCTGCCTGATTATGTGGCGGTGGGTTCTTACCAGCGCGGCTCACTGGTGCGCCTGCTGCCGCATTATCGGCTGCATGAAAAAAACATCTATGCACTCTACCCTTCCCGGCGATTTCTGGATGCCAAGGTCAAGACTTGGGTCGAGTTTTTGAAAGAGGAGATACCCAAAGTGCTTGAAAGACACCAGGCCATCGTCGATGACCCGGCGCACTGGGCTTAGACGACTTGAACCGCCGTACGCAGATGCTCGCGCAAGGCGATGGCGGTGCGATCAAACTCCAGTGGTGTCACTGAAATACCACCCTGGGTGACCACGCGGGTTTCGGTATCCAGCGCTTCCGGGTGCTGGTGGCGAGTGATGCTGAGCCAGTAATACTTGGCTTCGCGAAAGTCGGTACGCTCGATGGCTTCCACCCCGTCCATGCGACCGGCGCCCTGGCGGGTGATCTGGATCGGGCCGGCCTCATCGGCAGGCACGTCAGGGAAGTTGATGTTCAGGCACGCCGACTGCTCCCAGCCCTTGCCCAATAGTTGCCGGATAACACCAGGGGCCAGTGCACGGGCCGTTTCCCAGCGTACCGAGCTGCGGCGGGTAAAGTACTGGCTCAAGGCGATGGATGGAACGCCCATCAACAAGCCCGTCATGGCAGCACCCACGGTTCCTGAAAACAGGGTTTCAACCCCAAGGTTGGCACCTTTGTTGATGCCGGAGAGCAACAGCTGCGGGGGTTTATCCAACAACTGCTGCAAGGCCATCGCGACACAGTCTGCCGGTGTTCCTGAAACCGAAAAACGCCGCTCGCCACGTTTTGTGACGCGCAAGGGGTGGTGAATACTGATTGCCGTGGATATACCGCTCTGGTCATGGTCAGGCGCCACGACCCACACTTCGTCCGCCAACTCACGGGCCACCGCTTCCAGCACTGCAAGGCCTGGAGCGTCGATCCCGTCGTCGTTGGTGATCAAGATTCGTTCGAGTCGAGCGTCTGGCATGAGGGGGCTCCTTGAGTGGGATGAAGCAGCTGCAAGCTATCAGATAAAACTAGCTTGATGCTTGCAGCTTGCAACTATCCCTTAAATTCCCTGCAGGGCCAGATCCATCGCGAAATAAGTCAGGATCATGTCGGCACCGGCACGCTTGATCGACCCAAGGCTCTCGCGAACGACGCGGGCCTCGTCGATGGCCCCGGCCTGGGCGCCAAATTTGATCATCGCGTATTCGCCGCTCACCTGGTAAGCCGCCAATGGCAGATGCGAGGCCTGGCGGATATCGCGAATAATGTCCAGATAGGCACCGGCAGGCTTGACCATCAGCACATCTGCGCCTTCCTGCTCGTCCAGCAATGACTCACGGATTGCTTCACGGCGGTTCATCGGGTTCATCTGATAAGACTTGCGGTCGCCCTTGAGCGCGCTGCCCCCAGCTTCACGGAACGGGCCATAGAGGGCCGAGGCAAACTTGGTGGAGTACGCCATGATCGAGGTGTCGGTAAACCCTGCACCGTCCAGGGCGCTGCGGATGGCCTGCACCTGGCCGTCCATGGCCGCTGATGGCGAGATAAAGTCGGCACCGGCCGCTGCAGCGGCAACTGCCTGCTTGCCCAGGTTGATCAGGGTCGCGTCGTTGTCGACGCCGTGGTCATGCATCACGCCGCAATGGCCGTGGGAGGTGTATTCACAAAAGCAGGTGTCGCTCATCACCACCATGTCCGGCGCGGCATCCTTGCTGATACGCACCATGCGCGACACCAGGCCATCTTCACGCATGGCATCGCTGCCGGTTGCGTCCAGATGATGGGAAACACCGAACAGCATCACCGACTTGATACCCGCACGGGCGTAACGCTCGATTTCACCGGCCAGTTTTGACTCGGGAATACGCATCACACCGGGCATGCTGGTGATCGGCACAAAATCGTCGATTTCTTCTTCGACAAAAATCGGCAGCACCAGATCATTCAGGCTGAATTCGGTTTCCTGAAACATGTCGCGAAGGGTCTGGGAGCGGCGCAGGCGGCGCGGACGTACAGCGGGGAACTGGTTAGGCATCATGGTTCCTGATGGGCAGATTCAAAAAACAGACGAGCCTTGGCTCAATGGCGCAACAAATACAGGATTGATCCTGCAATTGCAAAACATCCGCCCGGCCTGCGGCCGGTGGTCGCGGGGTGTTTCTTGAGGGAAATGCCGGGGCTGACAGCTACACCTCATTACCTGTATCGCGAGCAAGCCCGCGCACAGGCCAGGGCAATCGGTCATATGCTTGAACATTTCGTTAAAAAGCGTAACATTGCCGACCATGATACTCGAACAGCTCAAAGCCCTGGGCAATGACACTCGCATGCAAATGATGGAGTGGCTCAAAGACCCGCTCAGCAATTTCCCGCCTCAGGATCACGGTGATCCTGCCATCGGCGTGTGCGTGACCCATCTGCAGCACAAGGCCGGGTTGTCGCCTTCTACTGCTTCGGCGCATTTGGCTATCTTGCAGCGCGCCGGCTTCGTCCTGACCACCCGCATCGGCAAGTGGACCTACTACCGACGCAATGAACAGGCGATCGATGACTTTGCGGCTAGGCTGAAAATCGAGTTGTAATTTTTAATTATACATTTCGTTATTTCGCGCAATGTAAAAATATGAGGAAGCCCCATGAGCACCAAAGCGATTTTCGTCCAACCTGGCGGCGGTTATGACAATGTAGTGGTTGGCAGCAGTGAAGCGCGCGCCCCCGGGAACGGCGAAATCACTGTACGTTTGCACGCCAACTCACTGAACTACCATGATTTTGCTGTCGTAAGCGGCATGTGGGGTCCGAGCGAAAATCGCATCCCCATGGCCGATGGCGCAGGCGAAGTAATTGCCGTTGGCGCCGATGTCAGCGAATTCAAGGTGGGAGATTCGGTGGTCAGCACCTTCTTCCCGGACTGGATCGACGGCACCCCTCTGGTTGAAGGTTTTGTTACCGTACCCGGTGATGGCATCGACGGTTATGCCCGCGAGCAGGTAACCGCCAAAGCCACGTCCTTCACCCTGGCACCCACCCGCTGGAGCCATGCCGAAGCGTCAACCCTGACTACAGCCGGCCTGACCGCATGGCGCGCATTGATGGCCGACGATTCGCTCAAGCCGGGCGACACGGTATTGGTGCAAGGCACCGGCGGTGTTTCGATTTTCGCCCTGCAGTTCGCCAAGATGGCCGGTGCAACGGTCATTGCCACCTCCTCCAGCGATGAAAAACTGGAGCGCCTCAAAGCGCTGGGCGCAGACCACGTGATCAACTACCGCAAGGACACCCACTGGGGTGAAACCGCCCTGGCCCTCACCGGCGGGCGCGGTGTTGACCACATTATTGAAGTCGGCGGCCCTGCGACACTTGAACAGTCGATGATTGCCATCCGTGTGGGCGGGCATATCTCGATCATCGGCATCCTCAGCGGCGTTAGCGGCGCAATGAACTTTGTCCCGATGCTGGTCAAGCAAGCCCGCCTGCAAGGCGTGCTGGTCGGTAGCCGCAGCCAGCAGCAAGACATGATTCGCGCCATCAATGCCAACGGCATGCGCCCTGTAATAGATCGCCACTTCCCCCTGACGGACATTGTCGAGGCTTTCAAGTACCAGGAAACCAACCAGCATTTCGGCAAGATCATTCTGGACATCTAACCGCGACATCGCCGATGGCGCATTGACAGTGCGTCATCGGCTTCTCTAGATTCAGGCTTTTGCCCAGAGAGCCGAGTCTGATGAGCCTTGAATCCGTACGCGCATTTTTTCACGCCAACGCCCCTGACCTGCACATTATCGAATTGGCCACCAGCACCGCGACGGTCGCTCTGGCGGCCGAGGCCCATGGGGTGGAACCTGGTCAAATCGCCAAAACCCTGGCCTTTCGCGTCGGCGAACGCAACGTTCTGCTGGTGGCCCGCGGCGATGCACGTATCGATAACAAAAAAATCAAGGATGCCCTGGGCAGCAAAGCCAAAATGCTCGATGCCGAAACCGTCGTTGCCTTGACCAGCCATCCGGTGGGGGGTGTTTGCCCATTCGGCTTGGCCACCGATCTTGCCGTGTACTGCGATATTTCCCTGCAAAGCTTTAGCGAAGTCATGCCTGCAGCCGGGGCCACGCATACGGCGGTGAAAATTTGCCCGACACGCATGGCGGATCTGGTTAACGCGAAATGGGTCGATGTGTGTCAGCCCCTACCTGCCGCCTGAATTCCAGGAAAAGGCTCTGGAACGGGCATCTGCGCGAGGTTGATTGTCTGACAATGTAGAAAATACAGTTGCGATCGATTATCATCCGCTGTTCGCGCAGCATCCTGCAACCGTCTATCAACATAACTAAAACGTCGCAGGGTGCTGTTTCAAGGGAACGACCTGAGGCGCTCATGCACCGCTTTACTTTCAGCAAATCATTGATTTGCGCAACACTGGGGATCGTCAGCCTGCCGTCTTACGCGGCATTGCAACCGGCGTCAGAGGCTGCTCTGGCTGGCGAAACAGCAAAAAACTGCCATTTCAACAAAGACACCAGCACCGACTGCACTACCACGTACCGCTATACCATCCTGACCAACAATGGCCGCGAGATGCTGTCGCGCATCGACTTCAGCTTCCCCGAAACGGATCGGCTGGAGATCATTGACGCCCAGTCGACACAACCCGGTGGCAAACCGGTCGCGCTGGCCCCCTCGCAAATCGATACGCGCATGGCCCCCAACCCCGACCAGGGTTTTCAGCGAGCGCGGCAAACATCGATCGCTTTCCCCAACCTGCGCATCGGCACCCGTATCATGTACACCGTGCGTGAGCATACGGTGGCGAAACCGCTGATGGAGCACTTCCACTACCCGATGATGTTCGGCCCTGCCCCCGTGCGCTCGGATGCCTTCAAAAGCACGTTCACCGCTGAGCAGCCGATGGTCTGGCGCAGTGAGTTGATGGAGGACTTTACCTTCAACCCCTCTTCCGACAACAAGACCCTGGTGATCGAGCAGCAAAAACCGCGCTTCGTGAACTACATCAACGAAGCCGGCAACGCCTATATCCGCCAGATGCCACGGGTTGAAATCGCCAGTTCCAGCCAGGTGCAGGATCACTTCGGCAACCTCGCCGCGCGGTATCAGCAAATCCTCGGCGCCAGCCTGCCTGCGGGCGCCGCCAAGGTTGTTTCGGGCCTCATGGGTTTGCCTGCCGCCGGGCGAGTGTCAGGCGTGATGCAGTACATCCACGAGCAATACCGTTATATGGGTGACTGGCGAGCCACAGATCGTGGCTATGTACCCTTTACCTTTACCTTGAGCGAGATCGAAGAGCGCGGTTACGGCGATTGCAAAGACCTGTCCGTATTGCTGACTGCGATGTTGAAGGCCAGCGACATAAACGCGCAAACCGCCTGGGTCAGCCGTGGCAGCAACCCGCTTGGTCTGTTGCTGCCTGGCACAGGCGCAGCCAATCACGCCATCGTCAAGGCTCAAGTCAACGGTCAGGTCTGGTGGCTGGACCCTACCAACCCGGTGTTTATGCCGGGGCGCAGCATGCCCGATATCCAGAATCGCTGGGCACTGGTCATCGATGCCGAAGGCAAGGTGTACCAGGATCATATTCCGGAAGAACAGCCGAGCCTGAGCATGGGCGTGAAGAAGTTCGAACACTTCAATCGCGATGGCCAGGCCCGCACCACGGCTGAAGTACAGATGGGGCAAATGACGCTGATGCAGCTCAGCTACGCCGACACAGACTCCGGGGTCAGTGCCACCGACCTGAACCTGTGCAACCATTTCGGCAAGGAAATCGGCGACTGCAAGATCAGTCGCGAGAAAACCGGCTTTGTCGTACCCGAGCGATACAAGGTGCAGGCCACGCTGACCAACCTTCGGCCACTGGAAAACCTCTCCGGGCAGCAGGTATACAAACCCGCCTTTGCGAGCGAGCGCTGGGACAGCCTGATGAACTATCGCCGCACCGGTCAGCTGGCGGATTTGTACATGGCCGATCCGGAGACAGTCACCTACGACATCACCCTGTCAGGGGCCGAGGTTGGCAAGGAGATCAAGACCTGCAAGGTGAACTCGCCGTGGTTTGATATGGAGCTGAGCAGCAAGCGCAGCAAAGAGGAGTACCGTTACCTGTACTCCATGACGCAAAAGCACAGCTGGTTGAGCCATGACGAAATCATGAGCGCGCCATTCGAAGCAATGCTCCAGCAAGCCCGTGCCTGCAACGAAAACATGCAGCAAGTGGTGCAACTGGTCACCCGCAGCTGAGTGCTTTGCGCTGAGCCACAAAAAAGCCCGACCCCATTGCGGGGTCGGGCTTTTTATTGGCTTAGGCGATGGCGGTATCGACCAGTACCTGCGCTTCCTCAACCAGACGGCTGAGGTGCTCGTCGCCGATAAAGCTCTCGGCGTAGATCTTGTAGATATCTTCAGTGCCCGAAGGGCGTGCAGCAAACCAGCCGTTTTCAGTCATGACCTTGAGCCCGCCGATGGCCTGATTGTTGCCCGGTGCATGGCTGAGGATTTGAGTGATCGGCTCACCTGCCAGCGTGGTCGACTTGACCTGCCCGGGCGACAGCTTGCCCAACAGCGCTTTTTGCTGCGGGGTGGCCTTGGCATCGACACGGGTGGAGAATGGCTGGCCCAGCTCTTCGGTCATTTTCTGGTACAGCTGGGAAGGGTCGCGACCGGTACGCGCCGTCATTTCAGCAGCCAGCAACGACGGAATCAGGCCGTCCTTGTCGGTCGACCAGACGCTGCCGTCCAGACGCAGGAACGAGGCGCCGGCACTTTCTTCGCCGCCAAACCCCAGCGAGCCTTCAAACAGACCATCGGCAAACCACTTGAAGCCTACCGGCACTTCATACAGGCGACGATCCAGACGCGCGGCTACCCGGTCAATCAAGCCGCTGCTAACCACGGTTTTGCCCACGGCGGCATCGGCGCGCCATTGCGGCCGGTTGCGGAACAGGTAGTCGATGGACACAGCCAGGTAGTTGTTCGGGGCCAAAAGACCGCCCGATGGCGTAACAATGCCGTGACGGTCGTGATCCGGGTCACAGGCAAACGCCACGTCAAAGCGTTCTTTCAGGCCGATCAGGCCCTGCATGGCGTAGCTGGAAGACGGGTCCATGCGGATCCGGCCATCCCAGTCCACGCACATAAAGCGGAACGTCGGGTCGACCGAGGTGTTCACCACGTCCAGATCAAGGCCGTAGTGTTCGCCGATCGCCGACCAGTAGCGCACACCTGCGCCACCCAGCGGATCTACGCCCAGGCGCAGATTGGCGCCGCGCAGGGTGTCCATGTCGATCACGTTTTTCAGATCGGCAACATAGGTATTCAAGTAATCATGACGATGGGTAGTGCTGGCTTTAAGGGCCTGCTCGTAGCTTATGCGCTTGACCCCGGCCAGCCGGGCCGCGAGCAGTTCATTGGCCTTGGCTTCAATCCACTTGGTGACATCGGTATCAGCCGGGCCGCCATTGGGCGGGTTGTACTTGAAACCGCCGCTTTCTGGCGGATTGTGTGAAGGCGTAATCACCACGCCATCAGCCAGCCCGCTGGTGCGGCCACGGTTGTAGCAAATGATTGCGTGGGAAATCGCTGGCGTCGGGGTGTATTCGTCGTCAGCGGCTATCATGGTTTCGACGCCATTGGCGGCAAATACTTCCAGAGCACTGGCGCCGGCAGGGGTAGACAGCGCATGGGTGTCGATACCGACAAACAGCGGCCCGTTGATTCCCTTCATTTGACGATACAGGCAAATGGCCTGGCTGATAGCAAGTACATGCCACTCATTGAAGCTCAGTTCAAATGAACTGCCGCGGTGCCCTGAAGTACCAAAGGCGACACGCTGGGTCGTAATGGCTGCATCGGGTTGACCGGTGTAATAAGCGGTCACCAGTCGCGGAATATCGACCAGCAACTGAGCCGGGGCCGGCTTGCCCGCAAGAGGACTGAGTGTCATGCAAAACCTCGGTAAATTAATGATTCGCAGGAAAAAAAGCAGTTTACTGGCTGTTCGACCCTGGTGCGAAGTAATCTATCCGTACCCGGTGGCCGAACGGGCACTTTAATCGACTGTTAGTTGTCTGAAGTTGATCCCGGGCAGGTTGTTTAATTCAACTGTAGGTATATTTTTAGCTCTGAAATAAGGAAAGCACCATGAAATCACTGGTGATCAGCGCAGCCGTATTACTGTCTTTGAGTACGCTGTGCAGCGTGGCCAACGCCGCCAAACTGGAAGATGTCGCTCCCTATCCAAAAGCCGAAGCAGGCTTTAGCCGTCAGGTCATTCATTTGCCCAAGCAAAAGAATGAAGACGACTACAAGGTACAGATCATCGCGGGCAAGACCCTGCAGGTTGACTGCAACCAGCAGCGTCTTGGCGGTAAGCTGGAAGAAAAAACCCTCAAGGGTTGGGGCTACCCGATGTATCGCCTGAACAAGGTCAGCGGGCCCATGAGCACAATGATGGCTTGCCCTGAAGGCAAGGCGCACCCCGAGTTTGTGCCGGTGGTCGGTGAAGGCTTTATGCTGCGTTACAACAGCAAACTGCCGATCGTGGTGTATGTGCCCAAGGATATTGAAGTGCGCTACCGTATCTGGTCGGCCTCCAAGCAGATCAAGCAGGCTGTGAGCGAGTAAGCGCTTTTATTTTTCATTGTGAGAGCGGGCTTGCCTGCGATGCAGACGACGCGGCTGAACGGTCAGACCGCGTTGATGCCATCGCGGGCAAGCCCGCTCCCACATTGATGAGTGTTATTGCAACCCCACGCGATACAGCACGCCGTCATCCTCATCGGTCAATACATATAAATAGCCATCAGGGCCTTGGCGCACATCGCGGATACGGGCATTGAGATCGCCGAGCATGCGCTCTTCATGCACCACCTTGTCACCGCTCAGTTGCAGGCGTATCAGGTCCTTGTCTGCCAGGGCGCCAATAAACAGACTGTGCTGCCAGGGTTTGAAGCGATCTGAATCATAAAAAGCCATGCCGCTGATACCCGGGGATTTTTCCCATATGTGGTGCGGAACCACAGTGCCTTCCACGATTTTGCCCTGAGCTTCTGGAATCGGCTTGGAAGAGTAGTCAATCCCGTGGGTTGCCAGCGGCCAACCGTAGTTTTTACCGCGCTCGATCAGGTTGATTTCGTCGCCCCCCTTTGGCCCGTGTTCGTGGGTCCACAGGGTCCCGGTCCAGGGATTCAGCGCCGCGCCTTGCTGATTGCGATGGCCGTATGACCAGATTTCCGGCCTTACCCCCTGCTGCCCTGTGAAAGGGTTGTCCTTGGGCACACGCCCATCAGGGTAAATGCGCGCAATCTTACCTTGCAGCTTGTCCAGATCCTGTGAGGTCGGACGCTGGTTGTTTTCCCCAAGGGCGATAAACAAGTAGCCATCGCGATCGAACACCAGCCGTGAGCCGAAGTGGTTACCGGTAGAGAGCTTCGGCTGCTGGCGAAAGATCACTTCAAAGTTGCTCAATCGGGTCAAATCATCCGACAAGCGCCCACGGCCCACCGTGGTACCGGCCTTGCCGTCTGCACCACCTTCGGCGTACGACAGATACACCAACCGGTCTTCACCGAAGCTGGGCGACAACACCAAATCGAGCAGGCCACCCTGCCCCTTGGCCCACACTTGCGGCACACCTGAAAGCGGTGCGGACAATTTACCGTCAGGGCTCACAACTCGCAGATTGCCCGCCCGCTCGGTAATCAGCATGCCTTGCCTGTCGGGCAAAAAGGCCAGTGCCCAGGGATGATCGAGCCCTTCGACCACCGGCGTGACGGTAACGGCCCCGGACTCGGAAACAAACGTATTCTGCCCATCGGCATGGGCCGTGAACGCCATACCGAGCAGCGAAGTGGCACACATTGTGGCCAGCAGGGTTTTTCTCAACATCAACTATTCCTTGTTCGTTTAAGGTTTGTCCCGCGGCTGCAACGAGGGTGCGGTCGGCTTGATTGTCGGTGGCACTGGCGGGTTACGCGGGTAACCATTGCCTATTTTGCCGCTATCAATGCCCTTGGGCTACACCGCAGGCGCAATACCCGGGCCACTTGCCCCCGGCACGGAAGCACCGGTGCCCTGACGGCTGTTGGGGTTGATACGGCGGATGGGGTTGTTAACCGGCGGGGTGTTGGTGATCGGGGTGTTTTGCGCCAGCTGCTGATACTGAGCCGGCAAAGGTTCTGAAAGGGGTTGCGCCTGTAGCTGGGTGGCGAGTACACCCCCCAGCAGCAGGAATGCAAAACTGGTTCTGAACGTGTTCATCACGCCCTCCGTTTTTGATCGACCTTGAACCTTTGAGGGCCCTGCGCGTAACAGGTTCGATTGCAAGGTGTACAAAACGTGTCAGCTATCGGTTTCAGGGCCGATCACAATCACCGTCGAGTCTCTGGCTTGCGCCAGCAATGCCTCGCGGCAAACCTGATAACAATCTTCGATATGGCCATTGCCCACCAGTTTCATCACACCAAAACTGATGGTTGCCGCCACGGCCTGCCCCACAAAAGGGACAAAGCGAACCACGGATTTGGTCGCCACTTTGGTGCCCATCTTGCGGACCAGGGACATGACCAGCGTACGGCTGATGAATTTGCCGATCACTTCACTGCCAATACCACTGACAGCCACCACGATCAGACGCTTGGAACGTGAGTCCATCTGTTCGATCTGATGTGGGGTAAGGCCGAACTTGCTGTTGATGGCCGGCAGCATTTCAACCAGCAACGCGACATCCGTACCGATATCAAGCCCCGGGATGGGGATCGCAGCCGCACCTGCCGAGACGGCCGAGCGCTTGGTGACCATGGAACGGCACTCGTCACGAATACGGTCAAGCTCAGCTAATGACTTGATTAACATAGGGTTCCCCGACAGATAGAGATAAAAAAAGCCTAGTCTACTACGCCCTTTTGACCAGTAAGGCAGGCCTGTCTTTATGTAGAGGGGTTACAGCGCAGGAAATTCACAACGGCGAGGAGGTTATTGGCCGCATACGGGCCAGGATTGCACCGCAGAGGCCTGTACTCGCGTGAAGTACAGGCCGGGTTTGGGTTAAACGTCTTTTTTGACTTTTGCCCACTCAGCCTTGAGCTTGGAGACGAAGGATTCTTTAGGGGTTTCCTTGCAGGCCGTCACCACCAAAGGAGTGATTTTGGCGATACCGTCTACATCCAGCACCGCATCTTCAACTTTGCCCTGTTTGTTGATGGCTTCGCCCAGGCCAACGGCGGTCGGCTGGAAGCTCTCATCCACGGCCAGGAAATCCGCGCACGTCCATTTTGCGACGGGTTGTTTGGTTTCAGCTTGTGCAAGTGTGGAAAGTGCCGCCAAACCCACAACGCCAACTAACAAAATGTGCTTTTTCATATGCCAATATCCCTATTATCAACGATTAAGTAACATTAGTTCTGCCGCAAACAACATAGTAGTGGATGGTGTATCTGTCTATTGTTGCGACAGAATCACCTTCATTGCCTTCTCCTTGGCTGCGTTCCCGAACACCTCGTAAGCCTGGAGGATGTCTGTGAGCGCAAAGCGGTGCGTAATCAGCTTGCCCGCATCGATTTTTCCGGACTGCACGGTTTTCAGGAGCAGAGGGGTGGTATTGGTATTGACCAGCCCGGTTGAAATGGTGACGTTCTGGATCCACAATTTTTCAAGGTGCAACTCGACACTTTTGCCATGTACGCCCACGTTGGCGATGCTGCCGCCCGGGGCTATCACTGATTGGCAGGTGTCAAACGAGGCAGGAATACCCACCGCTTCAATCGCAACATCCACCCCGACGCCATGGGTCAGCTCAAAAATACGTTCAACCGCGTTTTGCGTATTGATATCGATGATATCCGTGGCCCCAAAACGCTTGGCGACCTCAAGCCGGTTTGTATCACCATCCACCATGATCAATTGGGCCGGCGAGTAAAATTGCGCGGTCAACAGCGCTGCCATACCAACCGGCCCTGCCCCCACGATCACTACACTGTCGCCGGGCTTGACCTTGCCCGCGAGCACGCCAATTTCAAAACCGGTGGGCAAGATGTCACTGAGCATCACCAGGGCTTCTTCATCAGCCCCGGCGGGAACCGGGTACAGACTGTTATCTGCGTGGGGAATGCGTACTTTTTCGGCCTGGGTTCCGTTAATCAAGTGCCCCAGAATCCAGCCGCCATCCGCACAGTGGGAATACATCTGACGTCGACAATTGGCGCAGCTGCCACACGAGGTGATGCAGGATATCAATACATGATCGCCGGGCTTGAAATTGCGCACGGCCGAGCCGACCGCTTCAACCACCCCCACACCTTCATGCCCCAAAACCGTGCCGCGGGTCACTTCGGGAACATCGCCTTTGAGAATGTGCAGGTCGGTGCCGCAAATGGTGGTGTGCAGGATGCGCACAATGGCATCGGTCGGCTTGTCGATGACCGGATCGGGGATCTCGGCCCAGGCTTTTTCGCCGGGCCCCTGGTAGGTGAGCGCTTTCATGATGGCCTTCCTTTACCTGATCAAAAATCATCCGTGGCTGCCACTCAGGTCCCCCTGTCTGGCAGCCGCCAAAATCACTGATGCAGTTAAGCAGCCTTTTTCTGCTGCGCCCTTGCCACAGGTCACAAAAAGGGTTTTCGGACTAACGGTGCGGGTGCACGGTAAATGACACCAGTTTCACTACAATGGGCCGCACCACCAGGATGCACAGGAACGCAACCGGCATTGCCAGCTGATAAGCATGCAGCGCATTGCTCAGGTAATCTTCCTCAATGCCGGAGTTGGCTGCGGTGATTACCAACGACATCAGAAAGGCCATGATCGTCGACATGTAGAAAGCAAAGACATAAGGCGTAGCCCGCGCGGAGAGCTTCATGCGCTTCGACGAAAGTACGGCGCTGGATGTTTTGGAGGTCATAAAAGGCCTTTTTTGAGCATGTAATAAAGAGATGACGCACCTTAGCAAGATCAAAAACGGTCAACTAGACGTTCTAGAGCACTTACTTTATAAAGAAAATCTTACGAATAACCTGTAGAGCCCCTCATGAATCTGCTCGCGGCGATTGCCAGCTTTATTAAAGTGGTCGAAACAGGGTCCATCGTGGGCGCGGCAAAAAATCTGGGGCTCAGTGCCGCCGCCGTCAGCCAGACCATCAACCGCCTGGAGGAGCACCTTGGCGCTCGGTTGCTGCACCGCACCACGCGCAGTATGGCGCTGACAGAAAGCGGTGCGTTGTACTACGCAAGAGTCAGACGCGTCGCTGCAGACCTTGAGTCTGCACAAATGGCCATCAGCGCTGGCGAGACAGAACTGCAAGGGCGTTTGTGCATTGCATCGACCTCCGCGTTCGGCCGCCATGTAATGGCTCCCTTGATTGCCGGTTTTGCGGCACGCCACCCGCGCCTGCGCCTTGAACTGTGCACCACTGACGGCAAAATAAACCATATCCAGGACGGCATTGACCTGAGCCTGCGGATCAAGCCGCAGCTGGAAGAAGGCATTGTTGCGCGAAAGATCGCTTCAGTACCTTTTGTGGTGTGCGCCTCCCCTGCCTATCTGGAGCGGGCCGGTATCCCGCGCAGCCCTGAAGATCTTCAGAGGCATGCCTGCCTGGCCTTTCGCTACCCGCTTGACGGGCGCTTGTTGCGCTGGGGGTTTTTCCGCGAGGGGGAGCATTACTATGTAGCGCTGAACTTCACGGCTATCAGTGACGATATCGACGCACTGACCCAAATGGCCATTTACGGTGCCGGGATTGCCCGCCTGGCAGAGTTCGTGGCTGCCCCCCATGTCGATTCAGGCCGGCTGATTGCACTGCTCAAACACAGTCACGACTCAAGCCAGTCCTGCGTCGAGCCACTGGATATTTATGCCTGCGTACAGGATCGCTCTGCCCTGACGGCCAAGGTCAAAGCGTTCATGGATTATTTGACGGAGAACCTGGACAAGAGATGGCTTAGTGCCACCATCCCAATAACAACCGCCAACTTGCACTCACTTTCAGCTGCGCACTAAAAAAGTGCAAAACTCGTTTAGATGACCATCTAAATTTAATACATTCGAAACAATTTAGTGCAGCTAAAACTTGAGCATGGCGACATTCCTTGCCAGAAAAACACCCTCATACGGAGTAGTCCATTTATCCAAAAGTGCTGATACACTCAAAATATAAAATCTTTCAAGGATGAATAAGATGAGTGCTGTAACTAAGCGCGGCTGGAAATGGGCTTATCGCAAGATGCGCGACCTGCACTGCACGCGGCCTTCGGCCTTCTACCGAGCGACCTTGTACGTACTGCGCGGCGATACGGGGACCTTTATGTGTGAACTCACCCGTAAAAAAATCCGCATCAGCCGCTGATGCTGCCCACTTTATAAACTTGCAGCATTGCTTACTAACACTGCAATTCAGGGCGTGGCTTTTAAATTGTTCATCCCTACAAATCAAAGGCATTCATTGTCTCTTTGAATGATTGACCTCTGCACGAACTTCGCCCGACTACCGGGGCTTGCAGTTCCAAGGTGTGCACAAAGCACCCTATGAGTGACGCTGCCCACCATGATTGAATATGGGCCTTTCGCAAGATGCGCCGCTCATTCACATCGGCTTTCTACAGGGCAACCCTGTAGGCCATACGCGGAAATACCGGCAGATTGGCCTGCAAAAAAACCCTATGCAAATTCGTATTTGCCGCTGACGGCTTCTCATAGCCTCCATTAAAAGCAGGCTTCTCACGGGCCAGGCGAAATCCTTGGGCCGCTTGCGCTTCAAAGAGAGGTACCTGTCATACCAAACCAGGGTTTTGTGCAGTCAGCCAGCAAACACACTGAATCAGATGCCCGGTGCCATACAACTGTAGCCATACCTATGAGACAATACGCTCAATGTCCGGTTTGAATCCCGCCTTCATTTCCCAGCAGCTTGGCCATAGCGTCCAAATGTTGCTGTCAACGTATGCGCATTGGTTCGACTCAAGCTCAGATTGGAGCGAGCTGGAAAAGCTCCAAATTGGTCCCATATGGGTACCGGCTGAAACCAGCGAACTCTAAGCTATTGATAGGTAAAGTAATTGATCTCCACAGCAAATATCACGATGCAGTTCGGCGCAAAGCCGCTATTCGAGAACGTTTCAGTAAAATTTGGCGCTGGCAACCGCTACGGCCTGATCGGTGCCAACGGTTGCGGCAAGTCCACCTTCATGAAGATCCTCGGTGATGACCTTGAGCCGTCCGGCGGCCAGGTCATGCTGGAGCCGAACGTGCGTCTGGGTAAATTGCGCCAGGACCAGTTCGCCTACGAAGAATTCACCGTGATCGATACCGTGATCATGGGTCACGAAGAGCTGTGGAAGGTCAAGGCCGAGCGCGATCGCATTTATTCGCTGCCGGAAATGACTGAAGAAGACGGCATGGCCGTAGCCGAACTCGAAACCGAGTTCGCTGAAATGGACGGTTACACCGCCGAATCCCGTGCCGGCGAGCTGTTGCTGGGCCTGGGTATCGGTATCGAGCAGCATTTCGGCCCGATGAGCGAAGTGTCGCCAGGCTGGAAACTGCGCGTATTGCTGGCTCAGGCGCTGTTCTCCGATCCTGAAGTACTGCTGCTCGACGAACCCACCAACCACCTGGATATCAACACCATCCGCTGGCTGGAAAACATTCTGACCCAGCGCAACAGCCTGATGATCATCATCTCCCACGACCGTCACTTCCTGAACAGCGTGTGCACCCACATGGCTGACCTGGACTACGGCGAGTTGCGTCTGTTCCCGGGCAACTATGATGAGTACATGACCGTCGCGACCCAGTCGCGCGAGCAACTGCTGTCGGAAAACGCCAAGAAGAAAGCGCAGATCAACGAACTGCAAGCGTTCGTCAGCCGCTTCTCGGCCAACGCCTCGAAATCCAAGCAGGCCAGCTCCCGCGCCAAGGCAATCGACAAGATCACCCTGGCCGAGGTCAAGCCTTCGAGCCGTGTCAGCCCGTTCATTCGCTTCGAGCAGAACAAGAAGCTGCACCGTCAGGCTGTGATTGTCGAGCAAATGGCCAAAGGCTTTGATGGCAAGACTCTGTTCAAGGACTTCAGCTTCACCGTTGAAGCCGGCGAGCGCGTTGCGATCATTGGCCCGAACGGTATTGGCAAAACCACCCTGCTGCGCACCCTGGTCAACGAACTGACCCCGGATGCCGGTACGGTGAAGTGGACTGAAGCCGCCGAACTGGGCTACTACGCCCAGGATCACGCTCACGATTTCGAAGACGACATGACCCTGTTCGACTGGATGGGCCAATGGACCCAGGGCGAACAAATGGTGCGCGGTACTTTGGGCCGCATGCTGTTTTCCAACGATGACATCCTCAAGTCGGTCAAGGTTATTTCCGGTGGTGAGCAAGGTCGCATGCTGTTCGGCAAGTTGATCCTGCAAAAGGCCAACGTGCTGGTCATGGACGAACCGACCAACCACTTGGACATGGAATCCATCGAGGCGCTGAACCTGGCACTCGAGAACTACCCGGGCACCCTGGTATTCGTCAGCCATGACCGTGAGTTCGTATCCTCCCTGGCCACTCGTATTATCGAGCTGAGCCCAAGCGGCGTGATCGACTTCAGCGGCACCTACGATGACTACCTGCGCAGCCAGGGCGTTACGTTCTGATTCAGGCACTGCCTGATCAGCTATAACGAAAACCCCGTCCTGGTGATGGGGTTTTTCGTTTCTGGCCTTTAGCCACTCGCGTGAGGCCTGATACAGCGCAGCGCCTTTATCGCGAGCAAGCCCGCTCCCACAGGCTGTGTGCGTGGGCCAATATTACCGTTAGCCTGCTTTCTTTTATCCCGGGGCCGCGCCATCATGTCGGTTACCGATCGCCAGCCGGACTCCCCGCTAATGCCCGCGCAACACCCTTCCCCTGCAAGCTCCCTGTCGATCACCCTGCAGATCCTGTCGATCGTGTTCTACACCTTTATTGCCTTTATCTGTATTGGCTTGCCGATAGCCGTTTTGCCGAGCTATGTGCATGACCAACTGGGCTTCAGTGCGATCGTCGCAGGGCTGGCCATTGCGTCGCAGTATCTGGCCACCCTGCTGAGCCGCCCCTCAGCCGGGCGACTGGTCGACAGCATCGGCACCAAGCCCGCCATCGTGTATGGCTTGACCGGCATCGCCATCAGCGGCGTGCTCACGTCCCTGGCCGTAGCGCTGCAAGACTGGCCACTGCTGAGCCTGGGCGTTTTGATTGTCGGCCGGGTATTTCTCGGCATTGCCCAGGGCCTGATCGGTGTCGGCACCATCACCTGGGGCATTGCCCAGGTGGGATCTCAACATACCGCCAGGGCTATCGGCTGGAATGGCATTGCGTCCTATGGCGCGATCGCCATTGGCGCGCCTCTGGGCGTGGTGATGGTCGACCGGCTGGGCTTTGCCATGCTGGGTGTAACCCTGTTGCTGCTGGCGCTGGCAGCCTTGGGGCTGATTCGCAAAAAACCGGCAATCCCGGCGGTCGCTGGCGTGCGCCTGCCCTTTTGGTCAGTGTTTGGCCTGATTGCTCCCTATGGCATCAGCCTGACCCTGGCCTCTATTGGCTATGGCACGCTGACCACCTTTATCACCCTGTTTTATATTGACCAGGGCTGGGACGGGGCTGCGTATTGCCTGTCAGTATTTGGTGTGTGTTTTATCCTGGGCCGCCTGATCTTTACCAACAGCATCAGCCGCTTTGGTGGCTACAACGTGGCGATTGCCTGCATGAGCATCGAAACGCTGGGGCTGGTCATGCTGTGGCTGGCACCCAGCACCGCATTTGCCCTGGCAGGGGCAGGGTTGACCGGCTTTGGCTTGTCCCTGGTGTACCCGGCCCTGGGTGTCGAAGCGGTCAAGCAAGTGCCTGTTTCCAGCCGCGGCGCCGGGTTAAGTGCCTATGCCGTGTTTTTTGACCTGGCACTGGCCATCGCGGGGCCGATCATGGGGGTTATTGCGCTGAACATGGGGTACCCGTGGATATTCTTCAGTGCAGCGGTGATGTGCATTCTGGGATTACTGTTGAGCGTTTGGTTGTCAAACCGAAAAACGCGTTAAAACTTCTTCTGACATGGCGAACTGATTACGCTCAGTAATAATCGGAAAAAGTTAAATCGTTTAGCCATCATTGTGCGAAGAGCACTTAGGGATATTATTTTCTGCGCTGTAATACCAATTATTTTGGATAACACTGCAGAGTATCATATGAAAAAGTATCTAACGATAATGGCAGTACCTTTTTTGTTCATGGGCCTGCAAGCAACAGCCCACGCGGAGTCCAAAGATTTTTATGACTTCCCGCCGGGATGGCCGTGCTGCCCGTTCAGTGATGCGAACCTTAAAACCAATATTCAGCCAATGAAAAATGCCACTGACACGTTACTGCAAATTCAGGGCGTAACTTTCGACTGGAAGGACGGTGGCCGTAAAGATATCGGCGTTCTTGCCCAAAACGTACAAAAAGTTTATCCGCAGTTGGTGCGCGAGGATAACAATCAGTTACGCGTCGACTACGAGAAACTTGTCGCCCCCCTGATCGAATCAGTGCGCGAAATGGATGCGCGTATCAAACAACTTGAAGCCGCGCAAAAATAGAACTAACAGTGGCGAGCGCCCAACCGGCCAACAGGGCAAGTCTGGTGGTCGGTTGAAGCGGTTCTGCCCTGTGCTGCAGGTTCCAGGACCTTGCTGAAAAACCTCCCCGCCTCATAAATCAGGTCACGATGGATGTCTTCTCGATCAACCCCTTGAGCATCCGTGCATAAACCGGGCATAACCGCCATTTGCTCGTCGCTGCAGGGCGCCATGAAGACGAAGTGCCCGGCACCGGGGATCATCTTGAACTCAGGTTCCACGGGCAGCTTGCGCGCCAGGGCATCGGCATTCTTATCGGGAAACACCAACTGATCGTTGTCACCGCTGTACAGCAGCACAGGCACATTCACATCAGCCAGGGTTTGCCGGCCGAACATCAGGCTCAAAGGCGCCATCAGCAACAGGGCTTTTACGCGAGGGTCCGAGACAGCTACCAAGTCATCACGATCGGCGATCAACTCGCCCTTGGTAGTACAGGCATCACGGTCTTCAGGGCGTTCCAGGCAATAGCGGCGCAGTCGATCCAGGTCAGGCTGGGCGCCGGCCAGGATCAACGCCGTTTCGCCCCCTGCCGAGTAACCGATGACCCCTGCTTGATCGTCTTGCACATAGGGTGACAAACCGTGATCGGCCAGAGTCGCGCTGATCGCAGCAGATATTTGCATCGGCCGCCCATAAAGGTTACTCAGTGTGCCCAGACGGCTGTGATCCTTGTAATTGTCGCCAGGGTGCAGCACGGCGACTACTACAAACCCCTTGCGCGCCAATGAGGTGGCCAGGTCATGCAACGCCAGTGGCGTGCCGGTGTTTCCATGGGACAGCATCAGCAGCGGATAACGGCCCATGGCGATTTTCGCGTCTTCGGTGGCTTGCACTTCGTAGCTGCCCATCTTGCTGACGCCTTCGGGATCCGTGGAAGGATAAAAGGCAATGGCGCGCATGGGCTGATCGTCCAGCGGATCGAGAAAGCTCAGGCGATGAAAACCCACGCTCCAGGGGTATACGGGCTCAGCTTGCACCATGACAGGGCAACCTGCGATCAACAACACCAGTACCGCACACAGACGCATCATGGAGGCTCACCTTCAACGGTGCATTGCTCGACAGCATCACACTCTGCACAACCCGGGCCAGACGCAAAAAACTCCGTACCCCGATCCTTTTACAAAGACCAGAATACAGAGTTTAGACAGTGCTGCGCCTGAGATTGCTTACGCTGCGCTGAACAGATCCTGCTTGATATGCGCATGTGCATCGCTCATGGCTTTGCTGCGTACCTCGTCGCCATAGGCCAGGCCGTGGGCGCGGACAAATTCGACGTCGGTAATGCCCATGAAGCCCAGCATCACTTTCAAGTAATCTTCGTGAGCTACGCCGGTTTCCTGACCCGAATGCAGGCCACCGGAGGTCGATACCACTACTACTTTCTTGTTGCCGCACAGCCCTACAGGGCCGGCTTCGGTATAACGAAAGGTCTGGCCAGCAACTGCGATGCGGTCAATCCAGGCCTTGAGCTGGGTTGGAATGGTGAAATTGTACATCGGCGCTGCAATCACCACCGCGTCAGCCGCGAGAAACTGGGCCAGGGTGTCAGCACTCAACTGGGCTTCGTGTTTTTGTGCCGCATCACGCAGCTCGGCCGGAGTACCGGCAGCCACCAGGGTGGCGGCAGAGAAATGTTCAATGGCTTCAGCGGCCAGGTCGCGGTAGCTGACCTCTACTTGTGGATCAGCAGCCTGCCATGCCTTGACCACTTCGCTGCTCAACTGACGGGATGCCGAGTTGTCGCCCAGAATGCTCGAATCGATATGCAACAGTTTCATGGTGATCTCCAGATGATGACCGCCTCTGGGCGATCTCGATGGAGGGGATACTACCAATGAAAGCAATCGACGATAAGTTGGCCATTATGCGATAGTTCGTCCCACCTGCAGGACAGTGAGCACGCCATGCAAGACCTTAACGACCTTTACTATTTCGCCAAGGTGGTCGAATCCGGTGGCTTCGCTGCTGCCGGACGATTGCTGGGCATCCCCAAGTCACGTCTGTCGCGGCGCGTGGCGGAACTTGAAGAGCGTCTGGGCGCCCGCTTGCTGCAGCGCACCACACGTCAGCTCAAGCTGACAGCTGTGGGCGAGCGTTATCTGCGCCATTGCCAGGCCATGTTGCTGGAAGCCGAAATGGCCGACGAAGCCGTTGCCAGCATGTCCAGCGAGCCACGCGGCCCCTTGCGTGTGTCGTGCCCCGTGGGGCTGGCCCATGAATTTATGCCCGGGGTGATCAGTTCCTTTCTGCAGGCCTATCCCCTGGTGCAGCTGGAGGTCAACCTGCTCAACCGTCGCGTCGATCTGGTCACCGACGGCATCGATGTGGCCTTGCGGGTGCGCGAAGAAGGCGATGAAGACCCGTCGCTGGTCACGCGACGCCTGCGTCAGGCCCGCACCGTGATGGTAGCCACCCCCGAGTTTGCCCGTAATTGGCCGGTTGATAGCCCTGAAGACCTGAAAAAAATCCCGCTGCTGGGAGCGCTCGAGGCCGATCGCATGGTTCACTTGCGCATGCTCGACGAGCACGGCAAGGGTTGCAACCTGGTGCTTGAAGCACGCCTGGGGGTTGACGATTTTATCGTGCGCAAAGCTTGCACCTTGGCTGGCCTGGGTTTCACTGTGTTACCCATGATGTATTGCGAGCAGGAGCTGCAAGACGGCCAGCTTGTTCAACTATTGCCCAAATGGACCCTGCCCGGTGGCTGGCTGCACGCAGTGTATCCCCACAGACGCGGGGTGATACCAGCCGTGCGGGCCTGGATCGACCACCTGGTTGAGTCATTCGAAAGCTGTGGAGACAAACTGCTATGACCGCAATGACCAAACAGGATGTAGCCGAATTCTGCCGAAACCTGCCGGGCGCTCAGGAAGCAGTGAAATGGGGTGGGGTCGAGGTTTTTTTTATCGACGACAGCAAGATGTATGCCCTGTTCAACCTCAACAGCAACGGGCTTTCGTTCAAGGTCGAGAAAGAACTGTTTCTGGGCTACATCGATCGGCCGGGTATACGCCCGTCGCCTTATCTGGCGCGAGCGTACTGGATCAATATGCAAGCACCTTATCCGATGGGCGCTGAAGAACTGCAGGACCTGTTGCGCCGTTCCCACCAACTGGTGGTGGGAAAACTGGCGAAAAAACGTCAGATCGGTTTACTGCTGTAACCGTAACAGCTGGAGAAACGACCTGTTCAGGAACAGGACGTCGATCCATACCACCTGATGCACAGCCACAATCAACCAAAACAACAGCTGATAAGACAATTTGCGGGTTTTGTGGCGAAACATTTGCTGCGCCACCAGTGCCCCTGGCCAACCGCCCAGCAGCTCAACCCCGTGCAAGATTTTCTCCGGCGTGCGCCACTGGCCAGCTGCAGCCTGTTGCTTGTCGTAGCGGTACAGGCCGAACGCCAGCAGGCTGGCCACTGCATAGGCCAGCAACGGCAGCTGGCTGCCCCCGGTGAGCAACACGCTCACCGAACCACCCATCGGCAAGGCGCACAGCACTAGCAATACCAGCAACTTGAGTTTCAAGCCACGCACCGGTGCGCCGTTATGCCCATTCCTCACGCTGCAGCTGCCGTCCAGTCAATCCAGCCGAACTGCCAGGTGGCCAGGATCAACAGGCCAAAACCAATACGATACCAGGCAAAAACGGCATAGCTGTGATTGGAAATAAACTTCAGCAAGGCGCGTACTGCGATCATGGCGAAGATAAACGAGGTGACAAAACCGATCGCGAAGACCGGCAGGTCGTCAGGCTGGAACAGATGACGGTACTTGTAGCCGGAGTAAACCGCAGCACCGACCATGGTCGGCATGGCCAGGAAGAATGAGAACTCGGTGGCCGCCTTGCGCGACAGACCAAACAGCAGGCCGCCGATAATGGTCGAACCCGAGCGCGAAGTGCCGGGAATCATCGCCAGACACTGGGCAAAGCCGATTTTAACTGCGTCTTTCCAGGTCATGTCGTCCACGGTTTCAGCGCGAATCACATGCTGGCGGCGCTCGGCCCACAGCATGATCACTCCGCCAATCACCAGGGCCGTGGCCACGGTAATCGGGTTGAACAGGTACTCGTGGATCACATCGGCAAAAATCACCCCCAGCACCACCGCCGGCATCACCGCGATAATCAGGTTGGTGGTGAAACGACGTGCCTCGGGCTTGGTGGGCAAACCAACGACAACATCGATGATCTTGCGGCGAAACTCCCAGACCACAGCCAAAATCGCACCCAGCTGGATGATGATGTTGAATGCCATCGCCCGCTCGCCGCCAAAGTTGAGCAAGTCGGCCACAATAATCTGGTGGCCCGTACTCGAGATCGGCAAAAACTCCGTCAAGCCTTCAACGACGCCCAAAATCAACGCCTGAGCGGCAGTCCAAAGATCCATTATTCCCCCATAAAGCCCTGCCTCATGCAGAGCTGATTAGTCTTGATTAAGGTGTTGCAGCCACGGCTCCGGAGCAGGACAAAAGTGCGACATGCGCCCCGACGCGCTGTGAAAAAACTGTCAGAAATCAATAAAGATGAAGCTTTGCCAATTTCGGCCGAGATCCTATCAGACACGTTCCACTTTCGCTGCTATGACATGAGCTCGGTCTCGTCTGACAGGCAAGTCTGAAAAAAGTTGTTCTGTGAATCACCACAAGAAGAAAAACCAGGAGTGAGCCTTTATGAATACCCTGCGCGGGTTATCCATCAGCCGACGTTTATGGCTGATCTTGATTGTGGCCATGGCCATGCTGCTGGCGTTGGGATTGCTGATGCTAAAACAGATACATGACGATTTGTATGAAGGTAAAGCCCAGAAAACCCGGCACGTGGTACAAGCAGCCAGCGGGGTACTCAACTATTACCAGGGCCTGGAAGCTGCCGGCAGCTTGAGCCGTGAAGCCGCGCAACAGCAGGCGCTGACCGTGATCAGCCAGCTGCGCTATGACCACGATGACTATTTCTGGATCAATGACCTGCGCCCTTATATGGTCATGCACCCCACCAACCCCAAACTCGATGGCAAAGACCTGTCGGCCATTAAGGACCCGGACGGCTTTGCGATTTTCAACGAGATGGCCAGCCTGGCCAAAAGCAAAGGTTCGGGCATGGTGGACTACCGCTGGCCAAAACCGGGCGCCGAAGCGCCTGTGCAAAAAACCTCTTATGTACAACTGTTCGAGCCGTGGGGCTGGGTAATAGGCTCGGGCGTGTATATCGACGACATGCAGGCCGAGTTCCGCGCTCAAGCCTGGAAAGCCAGTTGGGCTGGCCTTGGCATCGCGTTGATCATGGCGCTGCTGGTGACCCTGATTGCTCGCAGCATCGTGCGACCGCTGCAAGAGGCCGTGCAGGCCATGGCCAATATCGCCAGTGGTGAAAGCGACCTGACCCGAAGCCTGGATACCCACGGCCGTGATGAGGTCACTTTACTGGCCCATCATTTCAATGCCTTTACCGCCAAGCTGCGCAATGTGATCAGCCATTTACAGGCCACTGCCACGGCACTCGATCAGTCCTCCACGGAACTGGGCAGTGACGCCAGCGCCGCGCAACAGCGCAGCCAGCAGCAAGCCCTGCAAATGGATCAGGTGGCTACGGCGATCAACGAAGTCACCTACGCCGTGCAAGACGTGGCGAAAAACGCCGAGCACGCAGCCAGCGAAATGCGCGGTGCGCAGTCACAAGCCGAGCTTGGACAGCAGAATATCGATACCAGCCTGGAACAGATCGGCCAGCTGTCCGCCACCATCCATCAGGCCGTCGAGGTGATCCGCACCCTGGCCACGCAAAGCAGCGAAATTGGTAGCGTGCTTGAAGTGATCCGCTCGATTGCCGAGCAAACCAACCTGCTGGCCCTCAACGCTGCGATCGAAGCAGCCCGCGCCGGCGAGCAGGGTCGGGGTTTTGCGGTGGTGGCGGACGAGGTTCGACTACTGGCCCAGCGCACGCAAAAATCCACGGCCGAAATCCAGATTATGATCGAAGGCCTGCAAAAACACTCGGAAGCCGCCGTCAACGTGATCGGCAGCAGCAGTCGCGCCTCCCAGCTGACCATCGAACAGGCCACCCAGGCCGGGCAGAGCCTGACCAGCATCGGCCAGGCCCTGAGCAACCTCAACGACCTCAATGCCTCGATAGCCAGCGCCACCCTGCAACAGGCCCATGTCGTGGAAGACATCAACCTGAATGTGACCCAGGCCGCCGAGCTGTCCCAAGGCACCGCCCTGGCGGCAGAGCAATCAAGCGCTGCCAGTGCCCACCTCAAGGAGCTCAGCGTGCAGCTCAATGGGCTGTTACGTCAGTTTAAGGTTTAGAGGCAACCGCAAGCGGCAAGTGACAAGCAGCACGCTTGAAGCTTGCCCCTTGCAACTCGCCGTCAGGCGATGACAATGTCCGTGCTCGCCAGGGAGGCCAGCCCTACACCCACCAGGGTCACCGAGTCGCTGCCAAAGCTGAGCACGGTGTCATGCCCCGTCGCGCTGGCATGGGCCCGGTAGTCCGCGTTGTAGCCACCATCCACCCCCAGGAATACCAACTTGTCACTGGGCTGGTAGCCCAGCAGTGTGTCGTTGCCAAAATGGCCGCTGAACACAAAGGTGTTATTACCGCCTGCCGACTCCAGCAGGTCATTGCCTGCGCCGCCAACAAACACCGTATTGCCGTGCAAACCGATCAAGTGATCGTTGCCGCCCTGCCCCAGCAGCCAGTCACCCTGCTCAACGGCCGTGAGGGTACTGTCCGCAGCCCCTGCCTTGACCGAGTGAGTGTAATCACTGCGGTCTTTGCCGGCCCACAGCCCCTGATCATCAACTCGATGGCTGACTTCGCGGTGGGTCAGGCCCAGCCAGGCGGGCTCTTCGGTTATCAGGAAACTGATATCACGGGCAATAGTGATCCCGCCGTGGCTATCGCGCACATACAAGGCGCCCTGCCCGTCATTGACCACATCCACGCGGCTCAACGATTGTTGCAAGTCCAGCGTATTGACGCCTTTGCCACCCAGAATGATGTTGTAGCCGCCACTGTCACGGAAGGTGTCATTGCCGTCGCGACCTTCCAGGAAGTCATTGCCGCGCCCCCCTTGAATCAAGTCATTACCGTCGCTGCCTATGATAAAGGTGCTGCCCTTGTGCGGTTCGGCGTTGCGATTGAGGTCCTGGACCCAGGTGTTTTCCCGTGCCGGACTGGACAAGTTGGCGACCACAATGGTCGAGTCCTTTTCGGTCAGGTCATAAAACGCCGAGTCGAAAATCCGCGTCATGCCGCTTTCATAGCCACTGGGCAAGTGGGTGATCCAGGTCGAAATATTGGCAATCGAAAAGGGCATCAGATTCCACGCGGTGGAAGCGTAGTGATCATTGAAACTGACAATATTGTTGGTGGCGGATGGCTGATGCGCGTCATGCACGCCCAGCGACGACAGATTGAAATCCGAACCATTGAGGGCACGGAACACCGGGTCGTTCTCGTAGCCGATATTGAGCACGTTGTCGGTGCTTTCGCTCTGGGTGGGTGAAGCAAAGGCTATGTACTTTGAGTCGCGATAAAACCCCGCCCAATGATCGCCACTCAGGTCTGCCAGGCTGTTGACGGCCAGGCCGCCAAGGCTGTGGCCACTGACCAGTACGTCGCTGCCGCTCAACCCTTGCGCGCTGGCAAAGGTCGCCACTTTGCCCAGGAGCATGTCAAACGCGTTGGCGCTGTAGTTTTTAGCGTAATCGGCAGGCCCGATCGCTGCCAGCAAATCGCTGATGGCATCGCCGATGGAATCGCTAATCAGCGACTCACGCGGTCCGCTGGTGCCGCGAAAACCGATACCGATGGAAGTCAGTTGGCCATCGGCTGCGTACTTGCCGAGGATCTCCACCTGGGCAGTGCCGTAGCCGGCTTTTTCACCAAAAAAAGTCCCGCGCTGATCGACTTTGCCTGTGTAGCCCAACTGTTCTGCACTGATAGGGGTCCACCCGGCTTTTTCGACCGCCTCGCGGGCAAGCTTTTCCGAATCGGGGTTCCAGGGAATCCCCGGCACTACCCCTTGGGCATCGGTACCGCCGAGCAAGGCCTTGACCAGTGTGGCAGGCAGCCCGGTGCCAAGGCCATGTTGCTGGTAACCCACGGCAAAGCCGTTGTCCAGGTTGTGATAGCTGTACAGCATGATTGCCATCGCATCCTTGAACTGTGTTGCCGATACGCTGGAACCCACATCCTTGTAGTCAAACACTGCCATGGTTTTTCTCTCTTCGTTGATCAAATCAATATGCTTGCCCCGGCGCGATAAACGCTTCATCGACCCGTGCCAGGTCCTGTGCGCCCAGGGTGCCTGCGTAAAAATGCAGCTTGGTCCAGGCCAGCAGATAGTCGTAACGGGTTTGCGCAAGGTCACGCCGCGTGCTGTACAGCTGCTGCTCGGCGTTTAGCGCATCGAGATTGACCCGCTCCCCGCCCAGAATGCTCTGACGGGTCGATACGACCAGCGCCTCGGCTGAAATCAGCGCTTTTTGATAAGCCCGTAGTTTGCTCACGCCCGACTGGCAGGCATTGAACTGGCGTCGCAGTTCGATAAGGGTTTCACGGGTTTTGCCTTCCAGCTCGTACTCCACTTGGGCCAGATTGCTGCTGGCTTGACGCACCGAGGCCGACACCCCGCCCCCTGCATACAGCGGCACACTGATTTCAATGCCGATGGTGTTGGTGTCGTAGCGCTGGTTGTAGGTGTTGCCACTGTCGGATTCCATCTTTCGCACGCTGGCATAGGCATTGAGTTTGGGCAGATGCCCTGCCCGGTTGCGCTCAACTTCGTACCTTGCCACTTCCAGCGCCTCACGCTGCGACGCCAGTATCGGATTACTCTCCAGTGCCATTTCATGCCAGCTCGAGAAACTCCCCGGTTCCAGCGGCAATGAGCTGAAACTGCGGGTCAATGGCGTCAGCTCATCGATATCCAGGGTGGCCACGCCAATCAACGCGCCCAGCTCGCGCAAGGCCGCATCCTGTTCGTCATGGGCCTGGATTTCCTCGGCAGTGGCCAGCTCGTAACGCGACTCGGCTTCAAGAATGTCGGTGCGGGTGCCCTCGCCCTGGCGAAACATGTGCTCGTTTTGCCGAAACTGCTGCTCATAGGCTTTTTTCTTGGCCCGGGCATTGTCGATCTGGTCTTGCGCAAACAACGCCTGGGTGTAATGGGTCAGCACCCGCACCAGCAGTTCCTGACTTTTGCTGCGAAATGTCTCATCGGCAAACAGCGACTGGGCCACGCCTTTACGGTAATTGGCGTACGCCTCGTAATCGATCAATGGCTGCTGCAAGGTCAAGGTCGAGCCATAACTGTTGTAGTTGC
The DNA here is from genome assembly GCF_035019225.1 of Pseudomonas sp. CCC4.1. Lineage (NCBI taxonomy): Bacteria > Pseudomonadati > Pseudomonadota > Gammaproteobacteria > Pseudomonadales > Pseudomonadaceae > Pseudomonas > Pseudomonas sp. CCC4.1. The sequence continues at coordinate 180,293 of NZ_JASJWL010000001.1, forward strand.
GGTCGTCGTGGGTATTGCCACGCTCATTCAAATAGGTGGCCTGGGAGTTATTGCGGCCTTTGTTGTAGTTGTACGAGAGTTTGGGCAGCAGCCCGGCACGACCAATATTGCGACTCTCCAGGCCCGCGTCCCGCGCCTTGATCGCGGCGAGGAACTCGGGATCATTGCGCAAGGCCTGTTCATATACCTGAAACGGCCCCAGTGCCTGTGCGCTGGCTGCGAGGCCCGCCCACAGCGCGAGGCCCAGGCCCAACATCGAAGCTGTTTTCATAAATGGCAGCATCCTAGCGCTCAGTCAACGCAGACCCTGCGCGATCCAGCAGCGGTTTAAACAGGTAATTGAGCAGCGAACGCTCGCCCGTGCGTACAAACATCTCGGCCGGCATGCCAGGTTTAATCACCAACCCGTTGAGTTTTCCAGCGCCTGATCACTCACCGAACTGCGCAGCACGTAGTACGGCATGCCGGTTTTTTCATCGAGCAACTGGTCGGCGGAAACCAGGTTGACCTGCCCCGACACACGCGGTGTGCTGCTTTGATTGAATGCCGTAAACAGAATATCCACTGGCAACTGGCTGCCCACCCTGTCCACCAGATGCACCGGCAGGCGTCCCTCGACCTCAAGGCGGGTGCCCTGCGGCACGATCTCCAGCAGGGTTTCGCCCGCCCGCACCACCGCGCCTTCGGTATGCACGCTGAGGTTGACTGCGATGCCATCAGCTGGCGCAGAGATTTCACTGTGCTGCAGGTCAAACCCGGCCGAAGTCAGTTGCTGCTCCAGGGTCAGGGTTTTGAGCTGGGCATCGGCCAGTTGGCTACGCACTTCCTTCTGATATTCATCGATGTGCTGCGCCAGTTTGAGCCGCGACTCCACAATACCCTGCTCGATACGCCCGCTTTCACCGGCGTTCTGCGCCAGATCCTGCTGCACCTGTGACAGCTGCCGCTCGTATTCCATCAGGCGATTGCGCGGGATATACCCTTTTTCAGCCAGGGGGCGCAGGTTGCTCAACTGCTGGCGCAGGGAGTCGGCCTGCGCTATTTGATCGCTGCGCGCACGACGCATACCGTCCAGTTGCCGGGTTGCGCCTTCGACACTGGCCTTGAGCCCGGCCTGTTCACGGGCAAAGGCTTCGCGCCGGCTACTGAACAACTGCTGCTGCCCCTCCAGTACCAGGGCCAGCCGAGGGTCAGGGTCCAGACTCAATTCCGGCGGAAAACTCACCCGTGCCAGGTTGTCACGCTCGCTTTGCCAGCGCGCCTGGCTGGCCCAGGCCATGCGGTACTGCGCGCGCAAGGATTGCACGTCAGCTTCAACCTGGGTCTGGTCCAGTCGAAACAATACCTCGCCCTGACGTACTGTCTGGCCCTCGCGCACCAGAATCTGGCTCATCACTCCGGCACCCAACGACTGCACTGCCTTGCGCTTGCCCGAGACCACCACCGTACCCTGTACCGGTATGCCTTCGTCCAGCGGTGCAAGGCTGGCCCAGAGAAAAAAGCTGCCCGCTCCGACCAGGGTCAGCACCCAGCCTGCCCGCACGTAAAATCCCGCCCCGCGCTCGCGCACGGGCGGTTGATTGTGGTCATTCATCAATCCAGCGTCCTTGCTCATGCTTCAGCACTCTGACGGTTGATACTGGCCGCCTGCGGCGCGGCGTGTTGCTGCTGGGCCCCGGACAAGGCTTTGAGCACCTCGGCACTTGGCCCGAACACCTGGCAGCGACCTTCATTGAGTACCAGCAGTTTGTCGGCCTGGGCCAGCGACGCCGAACGGTGCGTCACCAGCACCACGGTGCAGCCCTGCGCCTTGAGGTGAGCAATGGCCCGGGTCAGGGCTGCGTCACCGACGGCATCGAGGTTGGAGTTGGGTTCATCCAGCACCACCAGCCGCGGATTGCCATACAAGGCACGCGCCAGAGCGACCCGCTGCTTTTGCCCGCCCGACAGGCCACTGCCCTCGTCCCCCAGAACCGTGTCGTAACCTTGCGCCAAACGCAAAATCATCTCGTGAACCCCGGCCTGCTGCGCCGCAGCGACCACCTGCCGGGGATCTGCCTCACGAAAGCGGGCGATATTCTCGGCAATGCTGCCGCTGAACAGCTCGATGTCCTGGGGCAGGTAGCCGATATGTGGGCCTAATTGATCGCGGTTCCACTGGTGAATGTCCGCGCCATCCAGGCGCACCGTGCCCGCCAGCGTCGGCCAGACGCCTACCAGTACCCGCGCCAGGGTCGACTTCCCCGAACCCGACGCACCCAGCACACCGAGCACCTCGCCTGCATTGAGGTTAAAGCTGACCTGATGCAAGGTGGGCAGGCGCTGTCCCGGCGGTGCTGCACTGACCTGTTCAAAGCTCACCTGACCCATGGGGGCTGGCAGCTGCATGTTGTCTTCACTGGGCGGATGCTCGCGCAACAGACTGTCCAGGCGTTGATAGGCCAACTTTGCCGAGCTCCATTGCTTCCAGACAGCGATCAACTGATCGATGGGGCTCAGCACACGGCCCATCAAAATCGAACCGGCAATCATCATGCCCGCGCTCATATCACCGTTGATCACCAGCAAGGCACCCAGGCCGAGCACCAGTGACTGCAGGCACAAGCGCAAGGTTTTGCTCACCGAACCAATCACTGCGCCGGTGTCACTGGCCTTGTTTTGCTCGGCCAGAAATCGCGAATGCAGGTTAAACCAGCGTTGGCGCAACACACCCAGCATGCCCATGGCCTGAATGGTCTCGGCATTGTGCAGGTGGCTGGTAGCCAATTGGCTGGATTGTTGGGAGTACAGGCTGGCCTGGCTCAGGGGCTTGCGCGTCATCACCTCATTGATGCACGCCAGGGCTATGAGCAGCAGTGCCCCAGACGTCGCCATAAGACCGAGCCAGGGACTGAACAGAAAGATCACGCACAAATAGACGGGAAACCACGGAGCATCAAAGAAGGCGAACAGCGCCGGACCGGTGACAAACTGGCGGATCAGGGTCAAATCCCCTAATGCCTGCCCGGCGTGGGCCTGGCCGCTGAACAGGTTGCGCTCGAACGCGGCGCGGTACACCTGTTGGTTGAACCTGCGCTCCAGCTGGCTGCCGATGCGGATCACAATAAAACTGCGGACCGTTTCAAGCATCCCGATAAAGATGAAAAAACCCACCACCATGAATGACAGCATGGCCAGCGTTGTTGTGTTCTGTGACGACAGTACCCGGTCATACACCTGGAGCATATAAATCGATGGCACCAGCATCAATATATTGATCAGGGCAGTAAAGCAGCCCACGCTGACCAGAATGCTCTTATAGTCAGCCAGTGCATGTATCAACGGCGCAACGGTGCTGTTTTTCAATCGCCTCATGAATCGTCCTTGATCGATAAGTACGGCTTTCGCACATAAATAAAACTGACAGGCGCACTTGCGCCGCTCCTAACAGGGGGCGCCCAGCCTCGCGCGATTGAAGTTACAATTTCAGTACAACTTAATGATTGCCACGCACCATCACCAACACTGTTTCGGGTTTGATCTTCGCTTCATAGTGACCGGGCTCAATCCGGTTCATATGCACCAGAGCTGTTCCATCCTCGCCCATCAGAAACAGACCGTCCGGTGTTGGCGACCAACTTTTTGGCACTTCGCCCAACCATGTTTTCAAACACTTCACTTGCGCACTGAAGGTTTTATGTTCGGCAATCAACTGCACCTTGCAGGCCTCTTTTGCATCGCCCTGCAGGTAAAACGTCCAACTGCCCGCCAGTTGTGCGGGGCTCATCAACAGCAAGGAATTGGCCATGGCGCTCTCTGTGGTAAAAGTCAGCAGTGCGGCGATACACCCCACTGCCCTGAATAAACGGTATGCCAAATGACTCATGATTTCAGGCTTCCTGGCAGAGGGCAGCGCTTGCGCGCTGCCCGTGTACCGGCAGGCTTAGACAACGATGTCGTAAGTTGCCACTTGGCCCACAGTGTTCACCAGGAAGTCGGCAACGGCATGACCGCTGAAATCGACCGCAAAGTGGCCCAGGTTGCTGGCCGTGTCATAGCTGACAATCGCTTCACCGGCACGGCCGGTAAAGGCCTCGACAAAGTTAAGCCCGGCCAGCTTGGTGATGGCCGATACATCAATTTTGTCGATACCGGACTGGAAGTCCATGATGATATCGGCTGCACCCGGCGCAGAGTCAGACACCGCGCCAAACACAAACACATCTGAACCCGTACCGCCCCACAAGGTATCAGCACCGCCGCCATAGATAATGTCGTTGCCGGCGCCGCCCTTGAGCACATTGTCAGCGCTGTTGCCGATCAGCAGATCGTTGCCCGAACCGCCAATGGCGTTTTCCACGGTGACGCCCTGGGCAATCGACACGTTGCCGGTCATGCCGCCAACATCGGAGAACGAGCCTGCAGTCAGGTTGATCTTCTGGTTCTGGCTAAAGCCGGAGAAGTCCAGGGTGTCGTTGCCGCCACCGTCCCACACCGAGAAAATCAGCTTGGAACTGGCAGACGTCGCGCTGTAGAAATCACGATCGGCGGTGGAGTTGAAACCATAGACCGTATCGCCAGCGCGGGTTTCGAGGTTGGCGCCATAGAGTTTCTGCACCGCCGCAATATCATCCAGCAATGGCGCAGAGGCGTAAGCACCTTCGCCACTATTGGTGAAATGCTGGCCGGTGTTGCTTTCACTCCAGTAGCTCATAACGCTGTAGGCACGGGTGTCTTCGCCATACACCGCATCCCGGTAGGTCGGGTTGCCATTGCCGGCGTTGTAGTCACCCGGGTGCGACAGGCCCAGTGTATGGCCGATTTCATGGGTCAGGGTCTGGCGACCATAATTGCCTTCACCCGGGGTCTTGTTGACCTCATAGTCCTTGTTGATCAAGTACCACGACTCACCCTTGCGCGAACTGCTGGGTAGATAGGCAAACGCCGCACCGCCGTTACTTGCACTGAAATTGGCAAAGGTCATGTGGCCATCACCGCCACGGACTGCAGCGCCTTCAGTGAAGGTCACCTTGGCCACATCGGCCCAGGATTCCAGCGACAGCTTGGCCTGCTCTTTCTGCAGCGAGGAGAACTGGCTGAAAGTGCCCAGGCCACGGGTCGCGTAACCCACCGGCGGTGCCGTGAGGAACGTGTAGGTAAGGTTGATCACACCATCGCCGTTGAGGTCGTGCCAACTGGCGCCGGAGCGCGTGAGCTGATCGGCGGCCTGGTCGGTAGTGAGCGAAGGTTTGCCATTGACCAGATGATCACCACGATCATAGAAATGGCTGAAGTTATCAATCTGAGTGAAGGCAGAACTGCTGGCGCTTGCCGCTTGTACCTGGCCAACGGACAGTGCCGCTTTCTCTTTAAGTTTCGACATGTAAACATTTCCTTGTTTAGCAGTAGAAAGTTTATTGACAGACCACGACGACCCCTTGGCGAGATCGTCCTATCACTCGCCGTTTATGGCGGAGCAAAACTGACACAATCTGAAATATTTAGTCCAGTACTTTTTTACGGCTTATTTGCGCAAACGGCGCAAGTTCCCGGAAACATTGAATACTTGACCGGCAGTATTTTTTTATCCGCTATCGGCCACTAACTGACTGCCTGGTCTAATTATAAAAAGTTAAATTAAACGGCTTCCCGTTCGTCTCTAACCTGGGCCGAAAGCAGATTGATATAACACTCGTCATATAACTTTCTCACCACGGCAACTTCTCGATTTTTATATGTGCAACGTCGCTAACTGACAAGTTTGCGTCGCAACTAGCAAGTTACCTGATCGTTGTAGTCGCTGAGGCGCGAAGCGCTCGTAAAACCGGCAATTTCGGTATGCCTGAGAGGTCGAGCGGCCTGGTTTTACGACTGCTGCGCAGCCGATCGCAGCATCGCTTCGCGCCTCAGCGGCTACAGGTCCGGGTATCCCTAAAACCATTGTCACTTGACGTCATCAGGGTATTTGGGTTTCCATGAAACCGGTTTCAGCGCCCACCCGCGAAATCGCCTGCGATAACACCAATAAAAGGTTTCAGGCCGTGAACAGTTTTTCCGCAGCTCAACGCTCCCGCGTAACCATGCTCGATGTTGCCCAGCGCGCCGGCGTCTCCAAGGCCAGCGTGTCACGCTTTATCGGCGAAGACCGCGCCTTGCTCTCCGTAGCCATCGCCGAACGGATCGAGCGCGCCATCAATGACCTGGGCTATCGCCCAAATCAAATGGCCCGTGGCCTGAAACGCGGACGCACACGGCTGATCGGCATGCTGGTGGCCGATATCCGCAACCCCTACTCCATTGCCGTCATGCACGGCGTCGAAACCGCCTGCCGTCTGCACGGCTACAACCTGGTGGTGTGCAATACCGACCGTAATGACGAGCAAGAGCGTCAGCATCTGGCAGCGCTACGCTCCTACAATATCGAAGGATTGATCCTTAACACCCTTGGCCATGACCCTGACGCACTGCAAGAACTGCATCAGGAAATGCCCATCGTGCTGATCGACCGCAAAGTCGAGCAACTGCATACCGATCTGGTCGGCCTCGATAACGCTGACGCGGTGCGCATGGCTGTGGAGCATCTTGAGCAGCAGGGCTATCGCGATGTGCTGATGGTCAGTGAGCCGGTCGATGGCACCAGTTCGCGAATCGAGCGCATCGACAGTTTTACCCGCCAGTTGGCCGCGCGCCCTGCCCTGCACGGCGCCGTAGTAAAAACCGGTACAGGCCTTCGCGCTGCCATCCAGTCCTTCATGCAAGCACCCGGCCACGGCCCCAAGGCCATATTTTGTGCCAACGGCCTGGCTGCGCTGGCTTGTACCCAAGTGCTGCGCGACTTGAATTGCCGCTTGTTTGAAGACGTGGGCCTGATTGCCCTGGATGACCTGGAATGGTTCCCGCTGGTGGGTAACGGCATCACTGCCCTGGCCCAGCCTACGCAACAGATCGGTGCCAGCGCTTTTGACTGCCTGCTTAAACGCCTGGGCGGTGACAAATCTGCACCCCTGGCACTGGATTTTGCCCCTCAATTGATTGTTCGCGGCTCAACCCGATCACCCATGACTGCCTGACACTTTACCGGCTGACAACCTTGACCCGGTTACCGGCCGTTTGATGCACAACAAAATGAAACCGGTTTCAGAGAATAATGACAATGACTACATTTCCCGTTTCCATCAGTTTGTCGAGCTACGGTGCCGATCTGGTTCGCCAGCGCGGCCAGGCCAGCTTTATTGAAGTGTTGGCCAACGCCGGTGTGTCACGCATCGAACTGCGCGAAGAACTGCTGACCACAGAAGATCCGACCACATTCAGCCAGGCCGTGCAGGATAACGGGCTTGAATGCGTGTTCTCATCGCCACTGGAACTGTGGGAAGCCGGGCAATCGCGGCCCAATACCCAACTGCTGGCCACCTTGCAGCGCGCCCACGCTTTCGGCGCCCAATGGCTGAAAGTGTCACTGGGCTATTTCACCGAACACTGTGACCTGCAAAACCTCGCTGCCCTGCTCAACCAGCAACCTGTACGCCTGCTGGTAGAAAACGACCAGACCTCCTACGGCGGGCGCATTGAGCCCATGCAGCGTTTTTTCGATCAGGTTGAACAACAGCAAGCGCCAATCAGCATGACCTTCGATATCGGCAACTGGCACTGGCAGGATCAGTCGGCCAGTACCGCAGCCCGCCTGCTGGGCCGCTACGTCACCTATCTGCACTGCAAAGGCGTGAGCCGTCGCCCGGACGGCAAACTGGTCGCCACACCGCCAACCGACACCGACCTGCAGCCTCGCAACGTCTGGCCCACTCTTGAATTCAATGTCGGTGAATCCCTTGAAAAAGAATGTAGTGCTCTACAAACAACTGTCCCCGGAACTGATGCAGCGCCTGCAAGCCCAGGCCGATGTCACGCTGATCAAGAAGCTTGACGCCGCAGGCATGGACCAACTGCGTGCCGCCCTGCCCCGGGCGCAAGGCATTCTGGGCGCAAGCCTGAAGCTGGATGCGCAACTGCTGGACCTGGCACCGAACCTTGAAGCAGTGGCCAGTGTGTCGGTGGGTGTCGACAACTACGACATCGACTATATGACCGAGCGCAAGATCCAGCTCACCAACACCCCTGATGTACTCACCGAAACCACCGCAGACACCGGCTTTGCCCTGGTTCTGGCCAGCGCCCGGCGGGTGGTTGAACTGGCCAACATGGTGCGCAACGGTCAATGGCAGAAAAACGTCGGCCCCGAGCATTTCGGCACCGACGTTCACGGCAAGACCCTGGGTATTATCGGCATGGGCCGCATCGGCGAAGCCCTGGCCCAGCGCGGCCATTTTGGCTTCGGCATGCCGGTGATTTACCACAGCAACTCGCCCAAACCCGCAGTAGAGGCGCGTTTCAATGCGCAGTACCGCAGCCTCGACGAGCTGCTGCAAGAAGCCGACTTTATCTGCCTGACCTTGCCCCTGACCGCACAAACCGAGGGTTTGATCGGCGCCGAGCAATTTGCCCTGATGCGCCGCGAGAGCATTTTTATCAATATCTCCCGAGGCAAAGTGGTGGACGAAGCGGCGCTGATCAACGCCCTGCAACAAGGTCAGATCCGCGCTGCCGGGCTGGATGTGTTCGAGCGCGAACCGCTGGAACTGACCTCGCCCTTGCTGAAGCTGGATAACGTGGTGGCCACGCCACATATCGGTTCGGCCACCTTCGAAACCCGCGAGGCCATGGCCCGTTGCGCGGTCGAAAACCTGCTGGCGGCATTGGCCGGTGAACGCCCGGCCAATCTGGTCAACCCGCAAGCATTGCGCTAGTTACTTGCCGCTTTTGATATTGGTCCAGACACGCGTGCGTACCCGGTCAATATTCAGCGGCATGGCCTCCAGGGCAAACAGCTTGTCCATCATGGCGGGGGTTGGATAGACCTTGGTGTCAGCCTTGATTTCAGGGCTGACCAAGGCATCGGCCTGCTCGTTGCCATTGGCGTAGTGCACGTAGTTGGTGATCCCGGCCATTACATCCGGGCGCAGCAGGTAGTTCATAAAGCTGTAAGCAGCTTTTTCGTCAGGTGCATCGGCGGGCATGGCAACCATGTCAAACCAGATGGCGGCACCTTCCCTGGGAATCGAATAACCGATTTCGACGCCATTTCCGGCCTCTTTAGCGCGGGTTTCGGCCTGCAAGATATCGCCAGAGAAGCCTACGGCCACGCAAATATTGCCGTTGGCTAGGTCGCTGGTGTACTTCGATGAGTGAAAGTAGCTGATATAAGGTCGGACCTTGAGCAGCATCTCTTCAGCTTTCTTGTAGTCAGCCGGGTTTTTGCTGTGATGAGGCAACCCCAGGTAGTTGAGTGCCGCTGGCAAGATCTCCGGGCCATTATCCAGAATCGCCACGCCGCAGGATTTGAGTTTCTCCATATTCTCGGGCTTGAAGATCAGATCCCAGGAATCCACCGGCGCGTCATCCCCCAGCACGGCTTTTACTTTGGCGATGTTATAGCCAATGCCGGTGCTGCCCCACAGGTAAGGAAAACCATGTTCGTTGCCCGGATCATTGACCTGCAGTGCCTTGAGCAGCACCGGGTTGAGATTCTTCCAGTTTGGCAACTGGCTCTTGTCGAGCTTCTTCAGCGCCTTGCCCTGGATCTGCCGCGCCATAAAGTGGTTGGACGGAAACACCACGTCATAACCGGATGAGCCCGTCATCAACTTGCCGTCCAGCGTTTCGTTGCTGTCAAACAGGTCATAGCTGAAAGCAATGCCGGTATCGCGCTGAAAGTTCTTCATCGTGTCGGGGGCAATGTAATCCGACCAGTTATAGACTTTTACGGTTTCACCGGCCTGACACAAGGTAGTGGCCAGCATCAGGGGCAACAGGCTTATACGGATCATGATTCGATTCCTTGCATGTTTTGGGCAGCTGTTTTTATAGGCAGGTTTCGGCGATCAAAGGATCAATACATAGGTCTTGCGCACGGTTTCCTGGATATCCCAGATACCGGTGCTGTTGGCAGGCAACATCAGTGCATCGCCCGCTTCTATGGTCAGGGTTTCACCGTTGTCCGGAGTAAAGGTGCAGCGGCCTTGAATGAAGTGGCAGAACTCCTGCTCCATGATCTGGCGACGCCATCGGCCCGGGGTGCATTCCCAGATACCGGTTTCGACGCCGTCGTTACGCTCCACGCAGGTCAGCGAGGTCACCGCCACCGGTGTACCGAGGGGCTCGGCCACGGGGAAAGACTCCTGCAACGTCACCTGGGCGGTGTTTTTGAACTGGGTAATGCTCATGGCGTGCTTCCTGTTGAACGCAAATGTCGGATTACTTCATAAAGCCTTCCATCACCCCGGCCAGGCGGCGGGCAAATTGCCGACGCCAAGGCGGGCTGTTGGCGTTGGCCAGGGTTTTGTCTTCGTACACAAAGCTGCGAATGATTGCGTTGTAGCCCAGCCAGCGGCACGGCTCTGGCTCCCAGCTCTTCAGCGCACCCAACCCGCCTTCGGTCAAGACCCAGGGCTGGCGGACTTCCAGGGTGTCGCGCTGCAGGATCAGGTCGGCCAGGGTGCGCCCGCCCAGATGGCTGGCCCCCACGCCCTCGCCACCGTAGCCGCCGGCCAGGGCAATGCCCTGCTGCCGATCACACAGCATGTGCGGCTGAAAACGTCGCGACATCCCCAGGTTGCCACCCCATGCATGGCTGATTTCAACGTTTTTCAGTTGCGGGAACAGTTCGCTGAACAAATAGCGACGCAGTTCGATTTCATCGCGGCTGAGGTCAAAGTTCTCACGCAGGCGCCCGCCAAACTGATATCCGCCCCGGGCACCAAATACCAGGCGGTTGTCGGCCGTGCGCTGGCCGTAAGTGACCTGACGGCTGCTCTCACTGAAGGCCTGGCCCTTGCACAGGCCAATCTCGTCCCACGTGGCTTGAGGCAATGGCTCTGTTGCCACGATCAGACTCTGTACCGGCAGTTGATAGCGGCCCAAAGGCGCCAGGGTGTTGGCATAACCTTCCACGGCAGGCACCACCCAGCGGCTGCGCACCTGCGCCCTGGCCGTGCGTAGGAACCCTGCCTGCCACTCGGATACCGGGCTTTGTTCGTAGATCTGTACACCCATGCGCTCAACGGCGCGGGCCAAACCACGCACCAGTTTGGCCGGGTGAAGGGTGGCGATGTGCGGTGTGAAAATCCCGCCATAAGGCCGGTTGATGCGGATCTGTTGCGCCAGCTCGGCCGGGGTGAGCCAGCGGTAGTCGGATTCGTTCAGGCCTTCGGCATACAGGCTGGCCAGATAACTGCGCAAGCTGGCCTCCTGCTCCGGGTAGCGCGCCGCGCAATACAAGGCACCCCCTTTACGGTAATCGCAGTCGATACCCTCACGATCGATAACATTCTTCACTTCATCAGGAATACCGTGCAACAAGTCGAAGGATTCCCGGCGCTGTTCCACAGACAGGCCTGCAAGCAAGCGGTCTTCGCCCAGCAGGTTGCCCATCAGCCAGCCGCCATTGCGCCCTGATGCACCAAAACCGGCCGTTTGCGCTTCAACAATGGCAATGCTCAGTTCAGGCGCATGGCGCTTGAGGTAGTACGCGGTCCACAGCCCGGTATATCCGGCGCCGATGATAGCCACATCGACATCCAGATCGTGCTCAAGGGACGGTCGGGGTGCGAGTTCCTCCCCAAGCTGGTCCATCCACAAACTGATTGAGCACCATGCTGGCATTGCCGACTCCACACCGATCCAGGAATGGCTCGATCCTAGTCGCTGGCATCAGGGCACGTCTTGCGTGCGTGCCCGCAAAGAAATTTGTTTGGCATAGGCTTTGGGCGATTGCCCGGTGTGCTGGCGAAAACAGCTGTAAAACGCCGAAATCGAGTTGAAGCCTGCTGCAAAGGCCATTTCATCAACCTTGACCGGAGTAGCAGCTATGTCCATCGCCGCCAGAACATGGCGCAGGCGCGCCTGATTCACATAGCGGTAAAAGCTTTGTCCGAGCACCTGATTAAGCAGATACGACATTTGATTGCGCGTATAACCGCAGGCCCTGGCTACCTGCTGCAGGTCGAGTTCAGGGTCAAGAAAGGGTTGCTGGCGTTCAAAGTAGGTTTGCAGGTCTTGCGCCATAAAGCTCAGCTGACGGGCCGACAGCCCCAGACGGCTCACCGCCGGGCGCAACGAGCCCTGCCGGGCCGGGCTGGCCGCCGCTTCATGCACCAGCGAGGCGTACTCGTTGACGCGCCAGATCAAACCATCGCGCACGGTAATGGCTTCACTGGCACGAAATGACACCAATCCCTGGCTGCCGCGCAAGGTCATGCGGTATTGAATAAAGGCGGTATTGCCATCCAGACGGATGCGATCACTGTGCTCAAGGGCTTCATCCGGTTCTCTGGGCATGGACGACTGCACATACTCGCGCAGTTCATTGAACACCATGACCCGATTCTGGAAGAAGTCGTTGTAGGTCACATCGGGGTGATACAACGCCATTACCCCGTCCAGATCCCGATGCTTCCAGCACAGGTGGTAACGCAGCACGGTTTCGCCGGTGGCGCGGGTATTTTCGGGACCGTCGTCTGGAGCTGGCATGGGGGGCTCGAAGGTAAAAAAACACAGAGTGCCGAGTTTGCCCATGGGCTTCAATGGGTACTGGCTGCGGATAAATAACCTAAGTGCATGATTCACATCAAAGTACGGGCAAACAACCGGGTTGCGGGAAAAATAAGGCTTAGCAGCAACTCTCCCGAGTGTTAGGTTTGATCACGAAATACTTGAAAACCTATGCGGTCAGAAACAACCGCCCCTTATCTTGAGCTAAAGGAATTGCTCTATGTACCCCATGGACAACATCAACAAAGTCACCTTCCCCAATGCCTGCCAACTGATGCGCTGGCATTTCCACCCGATGGGCTTCGAGGCAACCATGGACGCACCAGGCAGCATGGTCGCCCGCTTGTTTGACCGTGCCAGTGGTGAAACCGTGATTACCGTCGCCGGTATCCCCTGCTCGGCGGTCATGACCCCCGGTCAAGTGGGGCGCCTCATTCAATGCGTAGAAGACGAACTCGAGAGTTTTGTGCCGCCGCTGGCATGGCAGGCACAGGCCTGATTTTGCAGCGCCTGTAGATGCTCTGTGGCAGATCAGTACCCTCTCCGTGCGGGAGAGGGTTGGGCTAAGGGGCTTTTGACTGCGTATCAATCCCCTGAAGCTGTACCTTCACGTCGCGGATCGGCACCACCAACCCAGCCGTTGTTGTCACGCACAATAATCTGCGTGCCACTGGTCATTTCGATCAGCGCCACCTTGTGCCCGCGGTCTTGTAACTGTTGCACCAGCGCCGGGCTGAACCGGCCAGCCTCAAGCTCAGTGTCCACATTGCGGCTGCCAAAGTTGGGCAGGCTGATTGCGTCCTGGGGGTTCAGCTTCCAGTCCAGCAGGCCAACCACCGACTTGTTGACGTACTCGATGATTTGCGAGCCACCCGGTGAACCAATAGTTGCGACCAATTCGCCACTTTTGCGTTCGAACACCAGGGTCGGGGCCATTGAAGAGCGCGGGCGCTTGCCCGGCTCGATGCGGTTGGCCACCGGCTTGCCGTTTTCTTCGGGAATAAACGAGAAGTCGGTGAGCTGATTGTTAAGGATAAAACCCTGGGTCATTACGTGTGAACCAAACGCAGCCTCAACCGAAGTGGTCATGGCGATCGCCCCGCCCTGGTCATCGACAGCGGATATGTGGGAGGTCGAAATACGCAGTGGCGAGCGATCAGGGGCCAGGGCAAGGTTAATGCCTGCCGGAACACCGGCCTCGGCACGGCCCATGCTCTTGTCACCGATCAGAGCGGCCCGCGTCCTGAAATAGGCTTTATCCGTCAGCCCTTTCACATTGACTGGTACGAAGTCGCTGTCCGCCAGGTACTGTGCCCTGTCAGCGTAAGCCAGGCGCTCGGCTTCTGCGATCAGGTGTACCGCTGAAGGCGAAGGCTCAAGACCTGCACCGGAGCTGCTCGGTACGGGGGGCATGCTGGCGAGATCGAGGGCCGGGGATTTATCTTGCAGGGCCTCAAGAATCCCCAGGGTCTGCAACACCGCGACACCGCCCGAAGACGGTGGTGGCATACCGCAGACTTGCCACTGCTTGTAGTCCGCACACACCGGTGTGCGCTCCCTGGCCTGGTAACCACTGATATCCGCCAGGGACAGGGTCCCGGCACGAGGGTGGGATCGAACGTTGTCGACCATCGCCTGCGCGACGGTCCCCTGGTAAAACCCATCGGCGCCACGGCTGGCAATTGTTTGCAAGGTGCGTGCAAGTTCCGGGTTTTTCAGCAAGGTGCCAACCGGCAACGCTTGCCCTTGAGGTGTAAGGAAATACCGGGCCATTTCCGTCGAGCCGGCGATAAACCTGTCGGCGGCGATTTGCGTATGCAAGCGTTGGGAAACAGGAAAACCTTCGCTGGCCAGTTTGATTGCCGGTAGGAACAGATCACTCCAGGGCAGTTTGCCATGCTGCTGATGGGCCATTTCCAGCGCCCTGAGCACCCCGGGCACGCCGACTGAACGTCCGCCTATCTGGGCCTCGGAGAAAGGCATCGGTTGACCTTCTGCCCCCATGAACATCCCCGGGGTGGCACCTGCCGGAGCAGTTTCGCGGCCATCATAGGCCTGCACCCGCTTGCCGTCCCAGTACAGAATAAACGCACCGCCGCCGAGGCCACTGGACTGGGGTTCAACCAGTGCAAGTACGGCTTGCATGGAGATTGCTGCATCGATTGCCGAGCCGCCCTTGCGCAGTATTTGCTGCCCCGCCTCAGTGGCCAGCGGGTTGGCTGCAGCAGCCATATGCCGGGTGGCGTGTACCGGGGCCATATCGGTACGCAAACCCGAGGCTATTTCGGGCGCAGGCGGCAACTCGGAGGGCTTGTGCTGCTCGGACTCCCCGGTACTGCATCCGGCCGTCCACAGGGCCAGGGCTGACAAGGCGAATACGCGCAGACTGTTGTTTTTGGCAAACAGGAGATCAATCAAAAGGTATTCCTTCAATTATTGTGAGTGAGTCGCAAGTCCTGAAAGAACGCCTTGCCCTGGGGCACACGGTCCGAGGCCCTGGGGATATTCGGACCCTGGGCATCCTGGTTTTCCACATACCAGTAACAATGCTTCACTGCCCGGGTAATACCGACATAGGCCAGACGCAGGATTTCATCTTTCTGGGCATTGTCATACGGCTCGGGGTCACCCTCCTTACCCAGACCGGCCATGCGGTAAACCTGGTTCTTATAAGGTGAGGTTGTCAGATGCTGACAATCCCCCAGCAGGAAAACAGCATCCGCCTGCAAGCCCTTGGAGCTGTGATAGGTCAGCTGCTTGAGCCTGCGATCTTCCGGCGCCAACCTCGAATCAACATTAACTACTGATTGAATATCCTTTTCTATCAGTAACTTATCGCTGCTTTTTCGAAACAACATCAAGATACTGTCCCCGGCGTTGTAATGCTCGATCAACTGCGCGGCCAACCCCTGGTCATCGCGATGCAGCACATTGACCGGGACTGCCACCTTGGGCTCACCGCTGGCCTTGGCCCGCTTGCCGGCAATGGACGGCGCGGCACGCACGATATGTTCGGCGGCATCGATGATGTGTTGATGGCTGCGAAAGTTGTCACTGAGCATCACCCGGGTGGTGGCAGGTGACGGAAATTCCTTGTTGAACTCCATGAAGTATTTGGGCGAACTGCCCCGCCAGCCGTAGATCGATTGCCAGTCATCGCCCACACACAACAACGATGAACGCTGGGCTCCACGGCCTACATGCATGGCCGGGCCACGGCTGCGGATCTCGCGCAAGCCGGCGCGTAGCCAGGACACGATCTGTGGTGAGACATCCTGAAACTCATCAATCATCAAATGCGACAACGGCCGCAGTTGCTCATGGCTGAGCAGCTTGAAGTTCTGCGGGGTGTTCTCGCCAAACAGGGAGAACATGCGGTTATAGGTCATCACCGGCGGGGTCTGTGCCAGCAGGTGGTCTTCCAGCGCCCGCCAGAACAGGCTCAAGGCCTCAAAAAAGAAACGGTCCGGATCATCCTTGGCAAAGCGCATATCGCCCACTGCGGCGGCCACGTCCAGCCCCAGGTTTTCAATAAAACTGGCGGCGGCGACAAAACTGTCGAGCAAAGGCGCCGAGCCCAACTCACCTTTGAGCTTGTAATCAAAGCCGGGGCCTGCGCTGGCATCCCCAGCGAGGGCACTGACAACACGCTTTGCAGACTCGTAGTTTTCAAGCCATATCAATGGCTTGCTGCAAAAAGCTTGAAACAGGGTGCGCTTGACTGCCCACTCGGCGCGCACGCTGAGCTTGGCCCCGGGGCGGCAGATTTGCGGATTTTCACGGGGATCGAAGCCCAGTACCACCCAGGCATCCAGCTCGGCAATATAGCCGTGGCAATGGAACTGCGCGCCATTGATCTCGATGGTTTCGCGGTTGGGCTCAATGCCTTTGATCGGCCAGGCGCCGGCGGCAAACCAGAGGTCTTCCAGGGTGTCGCAGAGTTCTTCGTCGCGCCTGGCGGCCAGTTCGGTCACCGCCATGCGCTTTTGCACATCTGGATGGTCGCGCTCCAGCTCCTTGAGCTGCAAGGCATGCAGTCGCAGTGGTGCCAGGGTCTGACGGAAGCGCTCATCGCGGTTATATAGCCCGTGATAACAGGCATTCAGTTGCTGACGCTGGGCATCGTTGATCCGCAGGTCAAACGGATTGCTGTCGGTCTCGTCGTCGTTGAGCAGGCTGCGGCTATTCAGGGTCTCGAAGGCCTGTAACTGGCTATAGCCGGGCAAGCTGCGCACCATGGGCAAAATCCGCGAGTGAAAGGTACGCACCACATCCCGGGCTTCCTTGAGCGACAGATTGCGCCCCCACAAGGCGAAGATTTCCTGCAGCTTCTTGATAAAGTCCTTGCGCGACTCCCGGGTAAAGGTCACCACGGTCATCGAATCGAGTTCAAAGCCCAGGTAATGGGTCAGTAGCAGAATGCGCAACACCAGCGAGGTCGACTTGCCGGCTCCGGCGCCTGCAACCACCGAGGTCGACGGGGTATCACTGAAGATCATCTTCCACTGTGCGGCACTGGGCTGGGCATGCTCGGGCAGGTTGGCAGCCACGTCGGCCTTGATCAGCTTTTTCAGTTCCGGGCCCAGCGGCAGGCGCCAGTCATCGAACAGATTCTCGTCGATCCCGGGAGCACGCAGCTCCTGCGGGCGCATATCGCTGATAAACAGCACCTGGCGACCCTCTTCGAGCCCTTCGGCATGCCCCTCTTTGAAACCGTAATCCACCCCGGCACTGTGCCCGCTGCGGAACCCGTCTGCCTGGCCCTGCAGCCAGGACGGCGCATGTTGCGCGCGCAAACGGCTCAAGCCACTGCCAAACACACGCGCGGCAAGGCGCTTGAGCAAGGGCAATTGGGTAATGGGGGCAAGGTCTTCAGGCAGTTCGGGATTGTGTTGCGGCACGCTGACTCCAGGGTGTGAGGCTGTCCGGGTGGAGGGGCTATGGTCACCCCATTGCGCGCCGATTTCTAGCTAATTGCTTGGGCATCAGCCGTTTAGAGCCTGTATTAAAGGTAAATAGCGATTGACTGGCTTGCTAATGCATCTATTAAACCGATTGGTTTAACGCATTTTTTCAGCTTTTTATCGATATGTTGCTGATGGAGAATCACCTCATCGCCAACCGGTCAACCCTTGGCACCCTTCTCAGGAGAAGCATCATGCTTGAACTCAGACCTTTCAATACGCTGGGCGGAGCAAACCACGGCTGGCTGGACGCCCATCATCACTTTTCGTTTGCCGAATACTACGACCCGCAGCGGATGAACTGGGGCAACCTGCGGGTCTGGAATGACGACGTGATCGCCCCCGGCACCGGCTTCCCGAAACACCCGCACCGCGATATGGAAATCATCACTTATGTCCGCGAAGGTGCTATCAGCCACGAAGACAATCTGGGCAACAAGGGTCGTACCGAAGCCGGGGATGTACAGGTGATGAGCGCCGGTACCGGGATTGCGCATAGCGAATACAACCTGGAGTCCACACCGACCCGGATCTTCCAGATCTGGATCGTACCCAACCAGCAGGGTGATGCTCCGGCGTGGGGCGCCAAGCCTTTTCCCAAGGGCGGCCGTGAGGGTTTTGTGACCCTGGCCAGCGGCAAGGATGGCGACCCTGAAAGCCTGCGCATTCGTGCCGATGCGCGACTGGTAGCGGCGAACCTTAAGGCCGGGGAAACCGCCGAGTACCGTCTGGACAGCGGCCGGCGAGCCTACCTGGTGCCTGCCACCGGGGTGATCGAGGTTAATGGTCTTCGGGCCAGCGCACGGGATGGTGTGGCCGTTGTCGATGAGACCCTGCTACGGGTCACCGCGATTGAAGACAGCGAGATTGTGCTGGTGGATGTGGCCTGATTCGCCTGTTGCGGCGGTCGACCAGCCTGTTAGAAGCAAGAGTGCGCTGCGTAATCTACTGTCGCCGCTGCCGAGGAACGCAGCCTTCGTTGCCGGCAGCGGCGACAGGATCGTGGCAGGCTTTGCGCCTTTAACATCAGCCGTTTCGTACGACGTTTCGCTTTCATTCCAATGAAACATCCTAGAAAATCTTGCTCGCTTGCGCGGCCTAAAATCGGGGAATAGTCTCGTCCCATCGCTGCAAAATCAGCGGTCGGGTTTAGTAGCCCGGTTTTAGTGTTTGGCGCAAGGCGCCACCTCCGTGAGGCGCTTTTTACGGCCTGCGTTTTATGGTGGCCGTGCGCAGGGTGCCCTCGGGCACACCGGTTCCCAAACACGCCGGTCTACTAACCTGTGCACGGCTGCCACCCATTCGTTTAGTAGCTAAAAGTGGCAGCTCCCTTAACGTGTTTGGAGTTAAGCCATGAAAAAGATCACCCCCGACCCACCCGTTTTACCCCTCGATGCTGCTGACGGTAACGACCCGTTGCTGGACCGTGCCGCCACCGACCGTGCGCTCAATTTCTACCTGCAAGGCCATAGGCCCGTTCGCGCTTCGGGCACGGCCCTGTTTGCCATCCCGTCCAGTGTCAATTCAGAAGCGGCCCTGGCCCAGGCGTCAGACTTGTTGCGCTGTGCGGGTGCCTGCGCGAATGAGGCGGGGAATGGTCTGAGCGGCCCTGCGCGCGACCTGGTGTTGTCGACCCTGCACCTGGTGGAGCTGGCCAAGGGGTATGTCGACAAGTCGCTGGACACGCTGGTAACGCACTAAAGCAGCACGCGCCTGATTGGCGACAGGCGCGTTATTTCTTTCAGTGTGTTTGCTCCTCCGGGATCTATGGCCACGGGTTTGCAGCCCTCAAACCTGCAATAGCGGTGAGCAGCCACAACTGCTCAAGGTCAAAAAAGACCCCGGTGGGTATGGGGCAGCAAAACTTGATTGGGAGCGGGTTTTAGCTTCTTATCGATTCGCTCTGAACTTATCAGAGTCGTTATATCTAAATAGCCGTAAACATTTTTATCTACGTCATGGAGACATTCACGAATGCTTACCGCAAAACTGCTGCGTCACACCTGTGCCCTGGCGCTGTTCGGCGCACCATTGGCAGTGATGGCAGCCCCAAGTACTGACCCGCTCTTCACCGTCGGTTTACTGGGCTCCTACACCAAGTTCAAATTCGAAGGTGGTAGCAAATCCGACAAGGAGGATATGGGCCAGGCCGGTGTGTTCGCCAACTTTGGCAACAAGATGACCGCCGAATCCGGTTTCATCTACCAGATCGGTGGTGAAGCCAAATACAGCAAGAAAAACGACAACAAGCTCAAGGAAGCCCAGGCCGACCTCGACCTTGGCTGGCGCGCAGCGCTGGATGCCCGCAACTTCGTCGACGTTATCGTCGGTGGCGGTTACAGCTGGACCCGTTTCGAACCTGAAATCAACGACCTGGATACAACGTTGACCTTCAAATCGCCGTTTGCCAAGGCCGCACTGGGTTACAACCACCAGTTCGACACCTCGACCCTGCGTGTAGAAGTAGGCGCCCGTCACGCTATGGATGGTCGCGCACGGCTGAAAGTCGACGGCTTCGGCAGCGGCAACGTCGACATGAAAGACCGCACCAACCCCTACGCTGAAGTTTCGCTGCTGATGAACCAGAACGGTGATATGCCGATCAATGCAGGCGTGTACTACACCCGTACGGAGTACAAAATCGACGAAGATTCGCCGATTGCCGACAACACCAAACTCAAGCGTGACGAGTTCGGCGTGAAGGTCGGCCTGGCATTCTGATCGCTTCTGGCAGGCCCCTTCAGCTGTAGGGGGCCTGCATCGACAGCATCGCCGCGGCTGCCCCTGCCTGATTCAGTCTTCACTCAATGAGCCTTTTGCTGCGGAAAATCTATTTAGCTTCCTGCAAATAGAGGACGCTATGCCGTTATCGAACTTTATGCCTGGTAAGCCGTCAAATTCTGCACAGGCAGGATTCTTACTCTCCTGCATACATCTCTTGATCACTTTCGATTCAGGTGAATGACATGCGTATTACATTACCCGCCCTGGTGCTGGGCATCGTGATTTCGCAGGGAGCAATGGCTGCCGGGGATGGATCTGCCGCGGTCGGAGGCGGTGTTGGCGGCGCACTGGGCAATATTGTCGGTCAACAGCTGGGCGGCTCTTCAGGAGCGGCCATCGGTGCAGGTGTGGGCGCCGCTGCCGGTAGTGCAGTGGGTGCACCCAGAGGCAGTAAAACCGAAGCCGCCATCGGTGGCGGCGTCGGTGGCGCTGGCGGCTCGCTTATCGGCGGTCAACTGGGCGGTTCCACCGGCTCTACCATTGGTGCCGGGCTGGGTGGCGCAGTAGGTGGTGCAGTGGGCAATAACCTTGGCGACGACGGCGACAGACACAGCTCCGGCGGCAAGGGTAAGCACAAGCACAAACATAAGCGCCGTTGACTTTCCAGTGTCCAATGGCCAAGAGCCCGACTTCGTGTCGGGCTTTTTTATTCGATATCTGGCGGCCCGCCTTTAGAAGTCAATGGTCGCGGACAACTCAAAGGTACGCGGCGCACCCAGGCCCAGGCTGGACAACAGCGGCGTCCCCCAATAGGCCTTGTTGGTCACGTTGTTCACACTCCCACGCAACGTCACCGGTTGGCTGGCCACCCGGGTGCTGTAGCGTGTGCCCAGGTCGTAGACCGTGTAGCCCGGTATCGACTGGGTATTATCGGCGCTGATGTATTGCTTGGACACCGAGGTGGCGTTGGCCGTCAGTGTCAGGCCTTCGATGACCGGGGTGTCCCATTCCACACCCAGCTTGCCCTGCAGCCGGGGCTGGCCAATGGCGGTCTTGCCCTCGTTGGTGCCGCCCTGGGCCTTGGTGATTTTCGGGTCGACATGGGCCACACCGCCCATCAGGCGTACGTCGTGCAGCGGCGAGCCGAAAAAGCCCCACTCGACCCCTCGGTTACGCTGCTCGCCACCAAAGGAAAAGATATTGGTATCCGGGTCCAGGTAGCTGCTGGGGCGGGTAATTTCATACAGGCTCAGGGTGTGGGTGAAGTCACCGAGGTCTACCTTGAGGCCTACTTCCTTCTGCTTGGACTTGTAGGGGGCGAACACGTCACCGAAGTTTTTCGCCGTCATCGGTGCCGCCGCGCCCTCGCTCAGGCCTTCGATGTAGTTGGCATACACCGACACCTGGTCGGTGATCTTGACCAGCAGTGCCGCTGCCGGGGTGGTGGCGCCTTCGTCATAGCGGTTGGTGCGTGCGCCGGTGGATGTGCTGAAGCTGTCGGTCAGCACTTGCTGGCGACGTACACCCAGGGTCAGTTGCACCCGGTCTTCGAGAACCGACAGTGTATCGGCCAGGCCATAGCTGGTCAGGCGGCTCTTGGTATGGGCAATGTACGGGAAGCTCTTGGCCGCAGCTGGCCCCCACTGTGGGTGGTAGATGTTGGTGACCCAGTCCGCGCCCGGCACCGAGCGGCGCCCGTAGTCCTTTTGAGTGTCGCCGTAGTGTGTGGCATTGAGGGTCCATTGATGCTTGATCGCGCCAGTCTGCAGGTTGCCCTTGAGGCCGACCTCGCCGGAGGTTTTCTCCAGGTCCATTTTCAGCTGGCCCATGGAGGTCTTGAAGTCACCCGCGTCGTTGAACACCGTCGCCATCATGGTGCCGCTGTACTCGTAATGGGTTGTGCTCATGCCATACGCCGCATAAGCCATCAGGTTGTCGCTCAGGTCGAACTCACCGCGCACGATGGCCCCCCGGTCCGTGGTTTGCACATAGGCCCAGTCAGGGTTGAGCAGAGTGTCGGCCTTGGGCGGTTTGGGCACGGCCACACCGGAAGCCAGGTTGATACCGCGGTTCTGCCCGCGCACACGGTCTTCACTTTGATACAGGTCGGCAGACAGCCGCACGCGTTCACCGCGCCAGTCCAGGCCCAGGGACGTGAGCTCGGCTTTCTGCCGCTGGTGGTTGATTGCGCCGTCACCGTCACGGTACACACCGTTGAAGCGTACGCCGAATTGCTGGTCTTCACCGAAGCGCCGGCCCACATCGAGATGGCCACCGAACTGCGCATCGGACATATAGGTGCCCGTCAGCCGTGTCAACGGTTCGTCGCCGGCCCGTTTGGGTACCAGGTTGACCGCCCCTCCGACCGAGCCTCCCGGCGGCATGCCATTGAGCAAGGCCGACGGGCCCTTGAGCACTTCGATACGCTCATACATTTCCGGTGAAATCCGGTAATACGGGGCCACCCCAAACAGCCCGCCCATCATCACGTCGCTGATATTGCTGGCGAAGCCACGGATAGAGTAGTTCTCACTGAAGGTCCCGGTCAGGCCGTTGCTGAACACCGAGGGATCAGTTGCGGCAATCACCTGGGTGATGTTCTGTGCCTGACGGTCGGCAATGTACTGCTCCGTATAGCTGATGGTACTGAACGGGGTTTCCATAAAGTCCTTGTTGCCCAGCAGCCCAACCCGGCTGCCATAGGCCACCTGCCCGCCTGCGTAACCGGGCGGCAAGTCGGCCGGGGTGGCCATATGGCCCTCAACCATCGTGGCAGGCAGCGTTGATGCGCCGGGTTCTTTCTCGTCGGGGATGGTCTCGGCATGGGCTGCCAGGCTTGTCATGGCCAGCGTCAGCAACACGGCATGTACCGCCGTGGCGGTACGGTTCAGGGCAAAAACTGCGCGCGGGGGCGCAATGCGGGTAGGAAAAGGACAGTGACTCACGTGAAGACTCCGTTGGACTGGCAGGGAATGGTTTTTGTTAATCTGAATCTAAGGAATGGATTTAATGAGAATCGTTATATGGCCAGCAAAATGCCTGGCAGCCGCCTTCAGGCGTTAGCCCTGATAGCCCTTGATCACATCGTCGATTACCAGCTTCAGGGCGGTCGGACTGGCACCTGTGACGTACCAGGCCTGGGGATCGACAACGATCACCCGGCCGTTTTTCCAGGCGTTGGTCTGGCGCAACAACGGGTTGCCCAGGCTCTCGATAGCCATTGCCGGGCGGTGTTCCATTACTGCCGTACGGTCCACGATGTAGATGATGTCGGGGTTGGCCTGCTGGATAAATTCGCTGGATACCGGTTGCCCATGCAGCCCCGCCTCTGCCGTAGGGCTGGCGGGTTTGACACCCAGGCCGGTGAAAATAAAGCCGTAGCGCGACTGCACGCCGAAGGAGCTGAACGCGCCGTTGTTATGCAGCACCACCAGCGCTTTTTCAGGGCGCCCGCGGGTGATGCCTCTCGCCTCCTCGACTTTCGCGTCCAGTGCCCGGGCTTTTTCCTGCGCGAGCCCCTGTTTGGCGAACATCTGCCCCAGGGTCAGCAGGTGCTGCCTGATCACCTCGATATGGCGGGTCTCGCTGTCACGATAATCGACATCGAAATGAACGGTCGCGGCCATCTCGCTCAAGGCTTGATAGTGGTTGGCCTGCAGTGAGGTGATCAGGATCAGGTCCGGCCTGGCGGCATGTACCCGTTCCAGGTTGGGCTGCACAATCGACCCCAGATCCTCGACACCCGGTGCATCCCGATAGCGGGCGAGAAAGTGCGGGATGAAATCCTTGGGCATGCCCGCCACGGGGACACCCAGTTGATCGAGGAAGTCGACTTCATTCATGTCCAGTGCAACCACCCGCTGCGGTACACGTTCAATGACCGTGGTGCCCAACTGGTGTTGCACCGTAAGCGGCGCAAAAGGCGTCTGCACGGCTTGCACAGCGGTGGCGGCCCGTGGGGGCTCTGCCGGTTTGTCATTGCAGCCCTGCACTGCCACGGCCGCGCCGAGCAGCAGGGCCAACGGCCATAACCGATCTTTGTTGTGGATCATCATTTCGCGTCTCTTTCCAGGGGGTTGAAGTAGTTGCACAGGCGACCGCGCGGGCTGTGGGTGATCTCGAAGTCCAGCCCGTAGAGTTCGCCCAGCCGCGCTTCGGTGATCACCTCGTCAACGCTGCCGGCGCAATGCACCGCGCCCGCCTTCATCGCAACGAAGTGATCGCAGTAGCTGGCGGCAAAGTTGATGTCATGCACCACCAGAATCACCGTGCGCCCCTGTTCGTCGCACAAGCGGCGCAGCGCCCGCATAATCTGTACGGCGTGCTTGATATCGAGGTTGTTCAGCGGCTCATCGAGCAGCAGGCAATCGGTTTGCTGGGCGATGGTCATGGCCAGAAAGGCCATCTGCCGCTGCCCGCCGCTGAGTTCGTCGAGGTAGGCATGGCGCAGCGCTTGCAGCGACAGAAAGGCGATGGCCTCGTCGATGATCCGTTGATCTTCGCCGGTCAACACACCACGGCTGTATGGGAAGCGCCCGAAGGCAACCAGTTCCTCCACCCGAAGGCGCAGGTTGAAGTCCGGTGACTGGCGCAAAGTGGCCACGCGCCTGGCGTAATCGCCAATCGCGATACCCGCGACCCCACGCCCCTCGATGCGTACTTCACCGGCCGTGGGCTCCATCAGCCGCGCTATCATCATCAACAGCGTGGTTTTGCCCGCGCCGTTGGGGCCGATCAGCGCCGTCAGTTGCCGGGGCGGGAAACTCGCGTCGACACCGCGTAGTACGGTCTTGCTGCCATAGGTTTTATGGATGCCGTGAACAGTGATCATGGAGCTCCTCGGGTACGCACCATCAACACCAGGAAATACCCGCCGCAGACCAGGTTGACGAGAATGCCGACGGTGGTTTTGTAGTTGAAGACATGCTCGACCAGCAGTTGCGCAACGATGAAAATGCCGATGGCAATCACGCTGCCCAGCGCCAGCGTGACCCGGTGCCTGAAGGTGCGGGCCAGCGCATAGGTGATGTTCGCCACGAAGATGCCCATAAACGCCGTGGGCCCCAGCAGGCTGGTTGAGACCGCCACCAGTGCCGCAATCAGCGCCAGGTGCAGGCGCACGCTGCGCCGGTAATCGACCCCCAGGGACATGGCCTGGTCGCGCCCCAGCGCCAGCACATCGAGGGTTGCCAAGGTTCTGCTGCCCACCAGGCACACGGCGCCCACCAGCAGCCCCGCAATCAGCAACTGCTGCGGCTGGACGCGGTTGAACGAAGCCAGGCTGAAGCCCTGCAAAACCGAAAACTCGCCGGGGCTGACCTTGAGCTGGACAAACTGGGTGAACGTGCCTATCACCATCGTCAGCACCAGCCCGACCAACAGCAGGAAATACACGTTGCTCTTGCCGTTGCGCAGCAGGTAACGATGGATAAGCCACGAGTAGCCAAGCAACAGCAGCACAGACACCAGAAAGTTGCCGTTACTGCCCAGTAACACCGCACTGCCGGTGCCCAGCAACAACACCAGCAAGGCTTGCAACAGCAGGTAAATGGCCTCGTAGCCCATGATTGCCGGGGTCAGTATCCGGTTGCCGGTGAGGGTCTGGAACGTGATCGACGACCAGGCGATGCACACACCGCCAATCACCATGGCCATAAGCCGGGCGATCCGCTTGGGGATTACATAATCAAAATCCATGCCCGACCCCAACAACACGAAGGTCAGCGCCAGGGCCGCCACCAGAACCCATACCCCATGCCGGGGTTGCAGACGCCTCATCGGTGCCTCCAGATGATCAGTGCCAGGAACAGCACACCGCCCACGCTGCCTGCCATCAAGCCGATGGGCACTTCAAACGGGTAAATCAGCAGCCGTCCGAGGATGTCGCACACCAGCAGCATTGACGCGCCGCCCAGGGCAACGATGGGCAGCGTACGGCCCAGGTGGTCGCCATAACGCAGCGCCACCAGGTTGGGAATGACCAGTCCGACAAAAGGAATCGCCCCTACCGTGATGACCGTGGCTGATACTGTGACCGCCACCAGCAGCAAGCCCAGGGCAACGTTTGCCGAGTAGTTCAGGCCCAGGCTTGTAGCCATGCCCTCACCCATGCCCAGCACGGTGAAACGGTGGGCATACAGATAGGCCAGGGCAACAATCGGCAAGATCAGGTAGATGATCTCGTAGCTGCCCTGCACCACCCTGGAAAAGTCGCCCAGCAGCCAGCCCTGCATGCTTTGCATGATGTTGTGGTGGTAGGCGTAGAACTCGGCAATGGCGCTCAGCACGCCGCCATACATCAGGCCGATGACCGGCACCAGCACCGTGTTTTTGAATCGGATCCGGCGGATGATCACGACAAATATCAGCCCCGAGGCGAAACAAAACACCAGCGCAAACAGCATGCGCCCTGTCGTGCCGGCGCCGGGCACCACTGCCAGCGATACCAGGATGCCGAGCCTGGCCGCATCCAGCCCGCCCGAAGTGCCTGGCTCAACGAACTTGTTGTGCACGATGTGTTGCAGGATCACCCCGCACACTGCCAGGCCAGCCCCGGTCAGCACCAGCGCCGCCAGGCGCGGCAAGCGGCTGGCCGTGAGCGTCAGCCAGGCATCGCCCGACAAGGACCACAGCTGCGACCACTCCAGTTGCCGGGCCCCCACCAGCAGTGATGTGACGCAGAGCATGACAAATACCCCTAGCCATCGTGCCCGCATCATTGCAGCTCACTGCCGCTTGCCACCCGCCAACCCTTGGCAGCCCGACGCTGTTCAAGAAACTTCGCGTAACGCCCCTTGGCGGCAAGCAATGCCGCGGGCGTGCCCTGCTCGGCCACCCGGCCTTGATCGAGCACCACGATCCGGTCGGCCATCGACACCGTAGACAGTTGATGCGCAATGACCACCAGCGTGCGCTGCCCGCGCAACCTGGCCAGTGTCCGGGCGATCACGTGCTGATTCTCGGCATCCAGCGCCGCAGTGGCTTCATCCACCAGCAAGATGGCCGCCTCCTTGATCAGTGCGCGTGCAATCGCAATACGCTGGCGCTCACCGCCCGACAGCCGTGCACCACCCTCGCCCACCGGTGTGTCGAGGCCTTGCGGCAAGCGCCCGACAAGCTCGCCAAGCCCGGCCTGCTGCGCCGCCTCGAGGATTTCGTCAGCATTGGCGGTGGGTTTGCCGATACGGATGTTGTCGGCAATGCTGCCCTGAAACAGGTAACAGTCCTGGAATATCTGACTGATCTGACCCGCCAACTGGCTGTCGGACATGTGCCGCACATCCACACCACCCACGAGCACGCACCCTTCGCGCGCATCGAAAAACCGTGCGATCAGCCGTACCAGCGTGGTCTTGCCCGAGCCCGAAGCACCGATCAACGCTGTCATGCTGCCCGGCTCAATACGCAGGCTGACATCATGCAGCACATCGGGTTGATCGGGCGCGTAAGCCATGCTCACTGCGCGCAACTCTATAGAGCCATCCCGTGGCGGTTGTGGCTGATCCGGCTCCGGCAAGGGCCGGGCGGCAAAGATGGCCTGCACCGCGTCAAGTTGACCGCTGGCACTGCGCAGGATCTCGGCATAACCGGCCACGTCCAGCAACGGCTCGATATAGCGGCTGCTCAACAACAGCGCAACGACTACCGCAATCACCGAAGCGTTATCCCGCGTGTCGCCCATCAGCCCGTTAAGCCACAAGGCGGCTGCGATCAACAGGGCCGCAAAGATCACCTGCACGACCCAGGTATTGAGTACCACCGAAAGCGATGACTGATAGATCAGGCGCAGCCCGGACTGGCGCTGGCGCTCGAGCGCCTGTTCCAGCAACTGCGTCCCGCCCCCTTCGCCATTGAACGCGCGCAGTACCGATTGCGCCTGGGCAAACTCGACCATGCGCTGGCTGGCATCCGCGAAGTGCCGCTGGAAAGCCCGGTCAGTACGCTGCCCCAGGCGCGCGCTCAACAGCAGCGCCCCTGCCAGTACCGCAAGCCCCAGCAGCGCAATCAGCCCCAGTGGCCAATGCACGGCAAACAGTGCGGCGACGATCACCAAAGGCGTCACCGCGCCACTGATCACAGGGGTGAAAACGTGCGCCGGCAACTGCGCCACCGCCATCATGCCCTGGGTAATTACATGCCCCAGATGGCCGGTGTTCTGCGTCGTAAACCAGCCCAGGGGCAATCGCGCCACATGGTCGCCGATGCGCTGGCGCGCCCCCTGCAAAAGGGCCACGCCCACCGCGACACCGGCGCGCTCCACCCGGCGCCGGCAGGCCCAGCACACAGCCATGCCGGCAAGCGTCAACAGCAGCCACAATGCTGCACCTCGTAGATCGTTAGCGAGCAAATGCCCCAGCACCGGTACCAGGGTGGTGAGTGTCAGCCCGCTGAGCAAACCATAAAACACTGCCATCCAGACATAACGATGCAGCACGGGCGCGTCGTCGCCCAACAGTTCTAACAAGGGTTTCAGCATGACGGCACCGCCAGTTCTGCAGAGAATGAGTAGTCGCCCTGCGCCCACAGGCGGGCATAAAGGCCCTTGCGGGCAAGCAGTTCGCCGTGGGTGCCCTGCTCGTGAATCGTGCCGTTGTCGAGCACGATGATCTGGTCTGCGTGCATCACGGTGTCGAGCCGGTGCGCGATGACCAGCAAGGTGCGGCCGCCGGCAAAACGCGAGAGTGCATCCTGGATGGCCACTTCACTTTCGGCATCCGCCGCCGCCGTGGCCTCGTCGAGCACCAGCACGGGCGGATCGAGCAACACGGCACGGGCGATGCTCACCCGCTGCAACTCACCGCCGGAAAACTGCGCATCCTCACCCACCACCGAGTCATAGCCACGCGGCAGGGCAACAATGCGCGCATGGATATTGGCCGTGCGCGCAGCATCCTCAATCTGCTGGCGGGTGGCCGTTGGTCTGCCCAGGGCAATGTTGTCGTGCACACTGGCGTGGATCAGCCGCACCTCCTGCAATACAAAACCGATATGCCGGTACAGGGTTGCCGTCTCAATCTGACGCAGATCCACACCCCCCAGGGTGATGCGCCCTTGCGTCGGGTCAAAAAAACGCAGCAGCAGGCGCGCCAGGGTTGACTTGCCGGCGCCGGAGCACCCCACCACAGCGGTGGTCGTGCCGGGTTTGAGAACCAGGTTGATGTCCGCCAGCCCCCGGCCCGCGCTTTCATAGCAGTAGCCAACGTGCTCAAAACCAATTTCGCTGCCCCTGGGCATCTCCTGCATGCCCGGTGCCGGTTGCTCCAGCACCGGTGTATCGAGCAGGGCCTGCACACGCCGGGCCGCACCCACTGCATTGTTGAGGTCATGGGTGATGTAGTGCAGCAACAGCAAGGGGCCACACAGGCCCGGAGTCACCAGGGCGAACGGCAGCACATCCAGCGCAGCGATCCAGCCCAGTGCCACGAACAGGGTGCCGAACGCCAGCACGCCGCCCAGCACCGCGACCGGCGCGATCATTGCGTTGGCATTGGCCATCGAACCCACCAGCGGGCGAGTGAAACCGACAAAAGCCCGGGCGAAGGCATCGACGGCCTCACGGTAACTGCCGTGTGCCTTGCCGACAGCCCCGAACGACTTCACTACCGGGATGCCATTGACGAACTCGACCACGGCATTGTCGATACGCCCCATGCCCTCGACAAACGCCTGCATGTTGCTCTCGCTGGCTTTCATGGCGCGGGTAAAAAACAGGAAGAACCCCGGGAACGGCAGGATCGAGACAATTGCCATGCGCCAGTCCATTACAAACAGGTAGACCAGCGAGAACACAATGGCGCCGACCGCTCGCCCCACGGTGGTGTAGAAATGCGCCGTCAGACTGTGCAGGGTATTGATGTCATCCTGCATCGCCTGCTTGACCTCACCCGAGCCCCGGCTGGTGAACCAGCCCAAGGGCACGCGGCTCAGGCGCTGCACAATGGCCAGGCGCAGGTGGTGGGTAATACGGTTATCCGCCAGATGGGCCAGCAGCTCCCCGGTGGATATCAACAACATGCCCGCGCACAGACTCGCCACGCCGACACCTACTGCCCGCCACACCTCATGAGCAGTGATTGCGTTGTCAC
The DNA here is from genome assembly GCF_035019225.1 of Pseudomonas sp. CCC4.1. NCBI lineage: Bacteria > Pseudomonadati > Pseudomonadota > Gammaproteobacteria > Pseudomonadales > Pseudomonadaceae > Pseudomonas > Pseudomonas sp. CCC4.1. Next base: position 210,651 of record NZ_JASJWL010000001.1, read on the forward strand.
CCAGAACCAGCCCGGCGACATGCGCAATACCTGCCAGCGGTACCAGCGTCAGCATGGCGCCAACGCCCGCAAGCAGGGCGGCAATCAGCAGCCGCCCACGAATCGGGTGAAGCACTTGGCTGACAGGGCCACGCATCTTGGGTGTGGCCGCAGCCGTGTGAGGAGTTTCCATGCCAGTCAAACATCCGCAATGTCATAAGAATGGAAGGCCACTGGCATTCCGGTTAAGCGCAAACAAGGGGGGTGTATGCGCAACTGATAGTGGCTCGCAAATGAGAACCTTAATTAGTTGCATGACTATAAACTAATTTGCGAAATGCTGACAAGACAGCTACAAGACACTCCTCACCGATCAAGGAACGGCCATGAACGCCTCACAACCACCCGCGACCCGCGGGCGTCCTCGCACCATCACCCGCGAGCGCATCGTCGAAGCAGGCATCGAGATCGGCCTGCCGGGTATCACTTTTGTCGGCGTTGCTGCCGCTTTGGGGGTCAGTCATATGGCGCTTTACAAGCATGTTGCCAATCTGGAGGCGCTGAAGAATCTGATCGCCGAAGAGATCTTCACCCGCTGGCAGATACCGCGGGTCGACGCCGATCAGCGTGGTGAACTCAAGGACTACCTGACGGTGTTTGCCACCTCGGTGCGCCTGTTTGTAAAGGCCCACCCCGGCTTGACGCCCTACGTGATTCGCCGGTTGGCGGCGACCCAACCGATGCTCGCCAAGATCGACGAGCATCAGAGCCATATCGCCCAGGTCTACGGCATTACCAAGGCGCAGGCCCGCTGGCTGCTGGCAACCGTGGCCTTCCACGGAATTGCCGTAGCCGACACGGTGTATTCAGTCACCGGCCAGCCCGTTGAAGAAGCCCAGCGCCTGGCCGAAGAAATCGAGATGGAGGCCGAGCTGGACCGCGGCATGCGTGCACTGATCGTTGGCGCACTGGTGCTCATGGATGAAGAGGAATCCCAGGCAAAGCCATAGGTTTGACATCATGTAAATCAATAACTTGCATATGACTGTTCATGTAAATCATTTTGTTTGCGCCGTCATTGCCAGGGAACTACTGAGCGAAATCGAGTCCAATCAGGTTCATGTCGTTCAGGATCTAGATGATGAAAACGCAGGCACACCGATGAGCAGTAAAACCAACCACGGCTGGGCCTGGGCGTACCACAAGATTCGCGGCCTGCAATGCACACGGGTGACATCGGCCTACAGGGCCACCCTTTATGTGCTGCGTGGCGATACAGGCACCTTCCACAGCGATGCCAGTTGGCAAAAAAACCGCATCCGGCGCTAGTATGCAGCCATTACTTATGGCGCAATTTTTGACATGTCCAAGAAGCAAACCGCAGAAAACCCGGCAGCTACGGCAGCTGGCATAGAACAATCGATCCAGGCCCTCAACAAAATGGCCGAACGCCTGTGGGGTGATGGCCGCGAAGCCGAGGCCAAGGCCCTGATCGACGCGCTTGATGCTCTAAATCGGGCGCTGGACCGGATCCGGATTGGCGAAATCGGCCGGGCGGCGACGCTTCACTGATGCCGATACTGGCTAAGAGCCATTAAAGCCGGTGAAAAATCTGAGGCGTTGCGGTATAGATAGCGTTCATCCCCAGAATATGGACATTCAATGAACGCTTCCAAACTCTCGTCTGCGCTGTACTGTGCCGTGGCCATTTCACTGTTGAGCGGCTGCGCGGCCTCGGTTAAAAGCGGTGGCAGCCCCATGCTGCCGATCCAGGCAACGGCCAAGCAAAACCTGCGCGTCAACTTTGAAGGCAACAGCAAGGTTCAACAGAACGAGGACTGGCCCCTGCTGAAGCAAGAATGGAAGGAGGCCTTGCATGCCGAAGCCTCTGCAGAGGGCTACCGCCTTGCTGAGTCCCAACTGCTCAGCCTTGATGGAAAAGACGGTGTGGGCATCAAGATCAAAGTAAGCAACTTCCGCTACATCACGCCGGGTGCACGGTATGGCGCAGGCATCATGGTGGGGAATGCCTGGGTCAACTCAAGTGCAGACTTCACCGACCTGAAGACCGGCCAGTTGCTGGGGACCCGGACCTACGATACGTCATCATCGGCCTGGGAAGGCGTCATGTCGGCCATGACCCAGGAGCAGGTCGAAGCCATCGCCCGGCAAATCATTGCCGATATCAAAAGCGCCAAGGCCTATTGACCTTTTGCCCCGCTAGCGGGCCCTTGTACCTCAAGGGCCAGTAGCACAGCGCTTTTTATCACCCCCGGTTTCAACACCGACGCCACCGATATCACCCTGCAAGTGATACAGGGCGCACTTTGCGACTAGGCTGCATACGGAACAGACCTCCAATAAGAACAATCGAGTGTCGTGAGCCGCCATGAACATTCTCTACGATGAACGCGTCGACGGCGTCCTGCCGGACGTCGATAAAGCCGTATTACTGCGCACCCTGCGCACACGCTTGCCAAACCTAGAAGTCCTGCATCAGCGTGAAGAACTCAAGCCCTACGAATGCGACGGGCTTAGCGCCTATCGCACCACGCCCCTGCTGGTAGTGCTGCCACGCCAACTGGACGAGGTACAGGGCGTGTTGCGCATCTGCCATGAGTTGCGCGTGCCGGTGGTCGCACGCGGGGCCGGTACCGGCTTGTCCGCAGGGGCATTGCCCCTGGAAAAAGGCGTGCTGCTGGTAATGGCGCGCTTCAACGCTATCCTTCATATCGACCCCGACGCCCGCACTGCACGGGTTCAGCCCGGTGTGCGCAACCTGGCCATTTCCCAGGCAGCGGCGCCGTATGACCTGTACTACGCGCCGGATCCGTCCTCGCAGATTGCCTGCTCGATCGGTGGCAACGTCGCTGAAAACGCCGGTGGCGTGCATTGCCTCAAGTACGGTTTGACCGTGCACAACCTGCTAAAGATCGAAATACTGACCGTTGACGGCGAGCACCTGACCCTGGGGGCGGATGCCCTCGACTCACCTGGTTTCGATCTGTTGGCACTGTTTACCGGTTCCGAAGGCATGCTCGGGGTCATTACCGAGGTCACGGTCAAACTGTTGCCCAAACCGCAAACCGCCAAAGTGTTGCTGGCAGCCTTCGACTCGGTTGAAAAAGCCGGTCGCGCCGTGGCTGACATCATCGCCGCCGGCATCATACCCGCAGGGCTGGAGATGATGGACAACCTGGCCATCCGCGCCGCCGAAGATTTTATTCATGCCGGTTACCCGGTCGAGGCCCACGCCATCTTGTTGTGCGAACTCGATGGCGTCGAAGCCGATGTACATGACGATTGCGCGCGCGTGCGCCAGGTGCTTGAACGGGCTGGCGCCAGCTCCGTGCGCCAGGCCAGGGACGAAGCTGAGCGGGTGCGCTTCTGGGCCGGGCGCAAGAACGCCTTTCCCGCCGTAGGTCGCCTTGCGCCGGATTACTACTGCATGGACGGCACCATTCCGCGCCGTGAGTTGCCCGGCGTACTGCAGGCCATTGCCGGATTATCGACCCACTACAACCTGAGAGTGGCCAATGTGTTTCATGCCGGTGACGGCAATATGCACCCGCTTATTCTGTTCGATGCCAATCAGCCCGGGGAACTTGAGCGCGCCGAAGCCCTGGGCGGCCAGATCCTTGAGCTCTGCGTCAAGGTCGGTGGCAGCATTACCGGCGAACACGGCGTAGGCCGCGAGAAGATCAATCAGATGTGCGCGCAGTTCAACAGCGATGAACTGACCCTGTTTCATGCCGTCAAGGCCGCCTTCGACCCCGGCGGCTTGCTCAACCCCGGCAAGAACATCCCCACCCTGCATCGCTGCGCCGAGTTGGGCGCCATGCACGTGCATATGGGGCAACTGCCCTTCCCCGAACTGGAGCGGTTCTGATGCGCAGTGCAGACAATGTCGATACCAGCGCCCTGTTGCTGGAGCAGGTCAATCAGGCGCTGCAATACGCCACCCCGCTACGTATCCAGGGCGCCAACAGCAAAGCCTTCCTTGGCCGCAGCGTGCCCGGTGAAGTGCTCGACACCCGCGGCCATCGGGGCATTGTCAGCTATGACCCCACCGAGCTGGTGATCACCGCACGCTGCGGTACGCCTCTGATGGAGCTGGCGCAGGTGCTGGATAAAGCCGGGCAAATGCTGGCCTGCGAACCGCCCTCTTTCGGTGCCGCCACGGTCGGTGGCATGGTTGCCAGCGGCCTGTCGGGGCCGCGCCGGCCCTGGTCAGGTTCGCTCAGGGACTTTGTCCTCGGCACCCGGGTGATCACCGGGCACGGCAAGCATTTGCGTTTTGGCGGCGAAGTCATGAAAAACGTCGCTGGCTATGACCTGTCCCGATTGATGGCCGGCAGCTACGGCGCACTGGGAGTCATCACCGAAGTGTCACTCAAGGTGCTGCCCAAGCCGCGGCAATCCCTGAGTATCAGCCTGGAACTGGACACGGCGCGAGCCCTGCTGCGCCTCGCCGAATGGGGCCGGCAACCGCTGCCGATCAGCGCTGCCTGCCACGATGGCCAGCGCCTGCACCTGCGCCTGGAGGGTGGCGAAGGCTCGGTGATGGCGGCTCACGAACGCCTGGGCGGCGAGCGCCTGGACGCTTCGTTCTGGACACGGCTCAACGAACACCAATTGAGCTTCTTCGATGAGGGCCAGCCCCTCTGGCGCCTGTCCTTGCCCAACAACACCCCGGAACTTGAGCTGCCCGGTGAGCAGTTGATCGATTGGGGCGGTGCCCAGCGCTGGCTCAAGTCGGATGCTGAGGCGAGCTTTATCCGCACGGTCGTAACCGAGGTCGGCGGCCATGCCACCTGCTACAGCCACGGTCTTGTCGACAGCCCGTTCCAGCCGTTACCGGAGGCTCTGATGCGCTACCAGCGTAGCCTCAAACAACAACTCGACCCGCGGGGTATTTTCAACCCCGGGCGCCTGTACGCGGAGCTTTGAACCATGCAGACCACGTTGAGCGAACAGGCCCGCCAATTGCCCCTCGCCGGGGAAGCTGAACGCATCCTGCGCAGTTGCGTGCACTGTGGTTTCTGTAACGCCACCTGTCCGACCTATCAGTTGCTCGGAGATGAACTGGACGGCCCGAGGGGGCGTATTTACCTGATCAAACAGGTACTGGAAGGCAATCAGGTGACGCAGAAAACCCGACAGCATCTGGACCGTTGCCTGTCTTGCCGCAATTGCGAAACCACCTGCCCCTCGGGCGTCGACTACCACAACCTGCTGGACATTGGCCGGGCAATGGTTGACGCCCAGGTACCCAGATCGCTCGGGCAACGCTTGCTGCGTCAAGGGCTGCGCAGCGTCATACCCAATGCGGGCCGGTTCAGGTGGCTACTGCGCAGTGGTCAGATCTTGCGCCCCTGGCTGCCCGCACGCCTGCAAGACAAACTGCCAGGCCAGGTCCCTACGCCCGGGCTGCGACCTACCCCCCGCCATGCCCGGCAAGTACTGCTGCTCGAAGGCTGCGTGCAACCGAGCTTGTCACCCAACACCAACGCAGCAGCGACCCGAGTGCTGGACCGATTGGGCATCAGCGTGATTCCTGCCCGAGAAGCCGCTTGCTGCGGTGCAGTGGACTACCACCTGGACGCCCAGGCCGCAGGACTTGATCGCGCCCGGCGCAATATCGATGCCTGGTGGCCGGGGATTGAACAAGGGGCCGAAGCAATCGTGCAAACCGCCAGCGGCTGCGGTGCCTTTATCAAGGATTACGGCCACCTGCTCGGCAACGACCCGGCCTATGCCGAAAAAGCTGCCAAGGTCAGTGCGCTGGCCAGGGATCTGGTTGAAGTGCTGCGCGACGAGCCACTGCACACCCTCGGTGTGCACAGCAATCAACGGCTGGCGTTCCACTGCCCCTGCACCTTGCAGCACGGGCAAAAACTCGGCGGCGCGGTTGAAGGCATTCTCACCCGGTTGGGGTTCAACCTGACCGCGGTGCCCGACAGCCACTTGTGCTGCGGCTCGGCAGGCACTTATTCGCTGACCCAGCCCGAACTGTCCCGGCAACTGCGCGACAACAAACTCAACGCACTGGAAAGCGCGCACCCCGAGGTTATTGTCACGGCCAATATCGGCTGCCAGGCACACCTCGACAGTGCAGGCAGAACCCCGGTGCGGCACTGGATCGAGCTGGTCGAGGCGGCGTTGCCCTAGCCTGAAATTGCCCCATAAAAATCCGCCATGTGCTGCCACATCGCAATCGGGTTGGAATACATCGGGAAGTGGCCGCAAGCCGGGATCTGCCCCAGGCGTACGCCGTGAGCCGCGATATGCGGCAGGTAGGACAGTGACGCGTTCTGGTCGCCAAACATAAACATCTTCGGGCACGGCAAGCCGAGAAACTTGCCCATCAGGTTGGCGTTATCGGACAGCTCGACCATCGATTCGAAAATCCCCCGCACCGCTTGCACACGCACCTTGTGCCTCAGGTTCGCGGCATACAGGGCACTGGCATAGGCCGGGGCATGGCGGGCACGCTCGATAAAGGCCGTAAAAAACAGCTCAGGATCATCACTCGGGCAGTCGATGATCTGACGGCTGAGAAAGCAGTCCTCGGGGGCAATATTGCCTTCGATATCGACAAAACTGAGTACCCGCTGCGGGAACTGATGGGCCAGCATCAGGGCGGTCAACCCGCCCATGGAATGGCCCACCAGATGGAAGCGTTCGATGCCGAAATGCTCGAGCACTTGCAGCGCCGTTTGCTGCAAAAAAGGGATGGAAACCCGGGCAAGATCACTGCACCCGCTGTCACCACACCCCGGCGCATCGTAGGCCAGAAAGGCATGCCCGGCGAACTCCGCACGCAGCGCGATATCGGCATAGTCTTCCTTGCTCGAACCGAAGCCATGCAGAAAGACAATCGGTGCCAGTTCCCCTTCTCGGTGAAGAGCGGCAATAGTCAAGTGCACACCCTCTACCTCCAGCGGCACTTGGGTATGGGCAAAGGTTGCGGGTACGGGCACGGGCATGACTCCTGAAGCGTTAAGGCGGCGGACCAATGTCAGGCACATCGGCCCTGGTGTAAATGCCTAAGACCAGAAGGTTTACATAGGCCAAACCTATCAAAAACATCATGCCTTGGCGCTTAAACGAGCAATGATCGCCTCTATCAGCGGGTTCGACCGATTGGCATTCCATGCCACGGCAGTGGTCACCACGTTGAGCTTTTCGCTCAGTGCACGGAATACCACATTGGCGGGAGCCAGCTTTTTCAAGGACGCAGGCACCAGCGCAATGCCCTGGCCATAGCTGACAAAGGCGATTTGCGAGGCCACGGAACGCACTTCGTGCAACACCCGCGGGGAAAAACCGCTTGCCCGGCAGGTGGCAATCAGATTGTCGAAATACACCGGGCTGACCTTGCGCGAAAACATCACCAGAGGCTCATTGGACAGGCTGGCCAGGCTGATGCGCGTGCGCGCTGCCAGCGGGTGATCACTGGGCAGGGCCAGCATCAGGCGGTCCTCCAGCAGCGGCAGTGACTGGATTGAGTCCCCCAGATCACCGTCCAGACGGGCAAACGCCAGATCAATATCCCCCGCCTCCAGCGCCGGCACCGCTTCGACGCTGTCAATTTCCCGCACCGAGACGGTCAAGTGCGGGTAATCCTCCTTCAACCGCTCGATCAGGCCCGGCAGTACATCAAACATGGCCGTGGAAATTGCGCCAATGGTCAGCATCCCCGACTGCCCCGCCAGCGCTTCATCCACGGCCAGCTCCAGACGCTCCAACTGCTCGGCGAACTTGCGTACGGCCGGCAGAATTGCCGCCCCCACCGGCGTCAGCTTGGCACCGCGCCGCGAGCGCTCGAACAGTTTGACCTTGAGCGCTTGCTCCAGCACCTGGATCTGCTCGCTCAGCGGCGGCTGGGACATGCCTAGGCGCTTGGCGGCGCGGCCGAAGTTCTGCTCTTCGGCGACGGCCAGAAAGAGCCAGAGGTGACGGCTCAGACGGAAATTGATCATGGTTTTTCCATAGGTTTAACGTATCCAAAGCTTACGTGAACAGGAATATACCTATCAAACAGCCTCGCCGACACTGAGCACCTACACCACCACTGAGGCTGCGCGATGACGCTCAAAAGCACGACCGACAGGACTGTACTCCAGCGTCTGGCGGCACTGGACAGTAATACCGTGTCCGATGCGCTGGATTTTCTTGGTCTGGCAGGGGCCACTGTGGGGCTGCGGCCGCTGTGGAACTGCCCGCCGATCGTTGGCCGTGCCAGTACCGTACTGTTGGCCGCAAAGACCGACACGGTGCCCAGCGCCCACCTGATCACCCCGGTGGTCGAACACATCAACACGGATGATCGGGTGCTGGTGATCGCCGGCGGTATCGAGGGCATCTCTTGCTGGGGCGATATCCTTGCCAATGCGGCGCTCGCCAAACAGGTGCGAGGCACCATCATTGACGGTTGCAGCCGCGATATTGATGGCAGTGCGGCAATCGGTTATCCGGTTTACGGCCGTGGCGTCACCATGATCAGTGCGCGCAATCGCGTGATGCAGATAGCGGCCGCCGTGACCATCGAAGTCGCCGGGGTCAATGTCAGCGAAGACGACTATGTGATCGCCGACAACTGCGGCACGGTGTTTGTGCCCCAGGCCCATATCGCTCAGGTCGTCGATCTTGGCGAACGTATCGCCCGGCGTCAGCAAGTCATGCTCGACGCAGTACGCAGCGGTCGCTCCGTAGCCGAAGTCATGCATGACAGCCAGTTTGAAGCCATCCGCACGGAGCACGTCTGATGAACCCTGAAGATCAAGCACTGGTCGCCCTGTTTGAGGGCCTGGACACGCCGGGGGTTTCCGATGCCCTGGACAAGCTCGGCCTGCCCGGCCAATGCCTGGGCGTGATGCCGCTGGGCAACTACAGCACGGTTATTGTCGGGCCGGCATTCACAGTGCAGTACGTCCCGGCCAGCGTGCCTGCCGGGACCGTGGGCGACTTTATCGAGCAAGTTCTGCCCGGTGACGTAGTGGTGATCGACAATGCCGGGCGCACCGACTGCACCGTATGGGGCGACATCATGACCCAGTACGCCGGCAGCCGAAACATCGCTGCCACGGTTATCGACGGTGTTTGCCGTGACGTGAACAAGGCGCTGGGAGACGGTTATCCGATCTTCAGCAAGGGCCGCTTTATGCGCACCGGCAAGGACCGTGTCCAGGTGCAGTCGATCAACCAGCCCGTTTCCATTGGCACCGCCCGCGTCTGTGCCCGTGACATCGTGGTGGCCGACGCCAATGGCGTAGTGATCGTACCCCGCGCCCATGCCGCACAAGTGGCCGCCTGTGCGCGGCAGATTGAAACCGTCGAAGCGCAAATCCGTACCTTGATCAGTCAAGGCCAGACCCTTGCAAGCGCCCGCGCTGCACTGGGCTACCACAGCCTGCAGAGGAAAGCCTGATGAGCACACTCGCCCTGCCCCTGAACTACCACGAACGGGCCAGAATCCTCGGCAGTTCGACCCTGTATGAGGCATCACACCTGGCCTGTGCCGTGGACAGCGGCATCCGCCCGATCTGGGATGGCGCCTTTATCGCCGCGCCGGCGTACCCGCTGCAATGCGCTCCTGGCGATAACCTGGCCCTGCACCTGGCCCTTGAACAAGTGCCCCGCGGCAGTGTGCTGGTGGTGGGTACCGGTAATTTTATTGCCGGTTACTGGGGCGAAGTCCTTACCGTAGCGGCACAGGCAGCCGGTGTGGTCGGCCTGGTCATCGACGGCGGGGTACGTGATATCGCGGCCTTGAAGGCGCGCCGGTTTCCGGTATTTGCCCGCGGCATCTCGGTCAGAGGCACCGTCAAGGCCAGCGCCACCTCGGTCGGTCAGGCTTTCAATTTCAACGGCGCAGAGGTGGCGCCGGGGGATCTGCTGGTGGCTGACGATGATGGTGTGATCATCATCCCCAAGGCACACGCCGCACGTACCTTCGCCGAAGGCGAATCCCGTGCCGACAAGGAAGCCCATATGATGCAGGCACTGACTGAAGGCCGCTCCACGCTCGAACTGATGAACCTGACTCACTGGAGACACCGCCCATGAGCAGCGATATCCAGCGGCTCAACCGGCACCTGGCAAGCGCCCTGCCCTCGGCCACCTATCGGATCATCGACCGTGTTGCAGAGCGCCGCGCCCAAGGCGCCACGATCATTTCACTGTGCGCTGGCGAACCGGACTTCGATACGCCCGAGCCTGTACGCGACGCTGCAATCCGCGCCATAGGCCAGGGCCACACCCGCTACACCCAGGTCGCTGGCGCACGTTCACTGCGAGAAGCGGTGGCGGCCAAATTCCGTGGTGAAAACGGCCTGGATGTCGGCTGGCAGGACACCCTGGTCTGCAACGGCGGCAAACAGGTGATCTACAATGCCCTGGCCGCGACCCTCAATGAGGGAGATCAGGTCATCATCCCGGCGCCTTACTGGGTCAGTTATCCCGAGATGGTTCAGTTATGCGGCGCACAAAGCTGCTTCGTGACCTGCCACGCAGCGTCCGGTTTCAAGCTGACCGCAGCGGCACTGGCAGCGGCAATCACCCCGCAAACGCGCTGGCTGATCCTCAACTCGCCCTCCAACCCGACGGGGGCGGTGTACAGCCGCGACGAGCTGGCGGCACTGGCCGATGTGCTGCTGGCCCATCCTCATGTATTGATCCTGGCGGATGATATCTACGAACACCTGATCTTCGATGATCAGCTGTTCCATACCCTGGCCCAGGTTGAACCACGCCTGGCAGCGCGCACCCTGACCATGAACGGCGTGTCCAAGGCCTACGCCATGACCGGCTGGCGTATCGGTTTTGCCACAGGCCCGCGCTGGCTGTTGCAAGCCATGGAAACATTGCAAGGCCAGCAGACTTCGGGAGCCGGCTCAATCTCGCAGCAGGCCGCTCTCGCCGCTCTGGAAGGCCCCAAGGACTTTATCCACAGCAGCCGTATCGCGTTCCAGAAGCGCCGCGATCTGATGGTCGACCAGCTCAATAGCATACCGGGCCTTGAATGCACCAGCCCGGCAGGCGCCTTCTACGCGTTCGCCTGCTGCGCCGGACTGATCGGCCGCACCTCGCCCGCAGGCAGGGTGCTGTCCACCGATGAAGACGTGGCCCTGGCCCTGCTCGACGAAGCCGGTGTAGCCGTGGTGCATGGCAGCGCCTTTGGCCTGGGGCCCTATATCCGTATTGCCTATGCCCTGGATGACGCCGTGTTGCGCCGGGCCTGCGAGGCGATCAGGAGGTTTTGCATGGCTGTGCGCTGACGTGCAGCAGGATTGGCCGGCCCCGGAAAACATTAAATTCAATTAAACGCATGGCTTGAGTTGAAACTCACACATCAACCAGGCCTGCGAGCACTTAACGCACACAGCCGGCAAATAAACCTGAAGCACCTGCCCAGGTACCTTTCATCGCAAGGCATCAGCGCATCCATCACCGCAGCCGCCACCGATAGACTGATGAAACTTGACCATGGCAATCAACCGATCAGTGCGACTCTTACCCAGTCGCAGTTCGATACTGCGCTTCGCATCCTGTTGATCCAGCCATTCTTTTATATTCGACTGCCCAAGGCGATAGCGTATTTCAGCAATGCGCTCTGCCCGGGATGAAGATTCATGGGCACGGGCTAGGTAGAGCCCCTCATCGGTGAGCTGTTTATAGGCCGACAGTGCGTTCTCAACATCCTGCAGCGCATCAAGCAACTGTTTTTTGTATAACTCGATACTCTCCTGGTACGTTGCTTCGGCGATTTCAACTTGCAACTTGCCTTTATTGAACTCAAAAAACGGAAGCAGTAAATCTGCCGTAAAAAAACCCACCGGATTTCGCAGAATATTTGACAGTTCGCGTGTCCCTCCTCCAGTGATACCTGCCGTAAGATTCACTGCCGGATAGAGGTTTCTTTGCTGGATCTCAATATTGCTGAAATGAGCGCGCAACCTGAGTTCAGCAGCCCTCATGTCGGGTCGCTGGCTCAGAATGTGGGCAGGTATCTCCGACCGTAGCGCTGTAGACGGTTGAGTCGGAACTGGACGAATCTTGATCGTGTCATCCCATCCCATAGGCGACGCCAATAAAACCAACAAGGCATTGCGGCTTTCTTCACGCTGTTGAAGCCGCCCTGTTTTATCGGCCAGCAGTACACTTAACTGTTGCTCTGCCTGAATCGACTGAAGACGCCCCTCCTGCCCAACGGATTCACCCAGGCGTGCCAGCTCAAGGATTGAACGGGCGCTGGCAATGCTGGTGTCGTTAATTTCAATGCTTTCATTCAAAAACGCTAATCGCCAGTACAGCTCCATTGTTGTACCGATCAGTTGCATCGCGATGTGCTCACGATCCTCCCGGGTCGCCATGGCTTCCCAGGCCGAGATATCGCGAGCCTTTGCAAGACGCCCCCATAAATCCAGCTCGTAGCTCAAGGAGAATGTGCTGGTAAAAGCCTTTTGTTCCGAACTTCCTCTGTTCAGTTCCTTGCTACTGCTCAGTTTGAATCCACTTGATACACCTGGTGTTAAATTCGTCCTGACAATACCCGCTTGTGCCTCTGCCTTTTTGACCCTGTATGCAGCCGCTGCCAGGTTATTATTATTGCGCAGTACACGTTCCACCAGAGCGTCCAGGTCAGGGTCCTGAAATGAGCGCCACCAATGCTGTGTCTGCTTTATATCTTTACCCTCAGGTAATGCATTACGCCATTTTGCAGGCAGCGCCAGTTGTGATTTGACAGCGTTCACATCGGGCAGATGAGTGCTACAACCTGCCAACAGCATCACGCTACAAAACAGAGCAGGGTAATATCTAGTAATCACAATGATATTCTCAAGAACATTGGAGCGCAGTGTTGACTGCGTCCAGCAAGGCATCGACTTCATGTTGAATGATTACGATGGCAAACCCATTGACTTACGCCCGGGACAAAGCCTCGACAGGATCCAGCCTGGCGGCATTTCGAGCAGGTATATAACCAAATACAAGACCAATAACGGTAGAACTTGCAAACGCTACCATGAACGACCAATAAGAAAATTTAAGCGGAAAATCAGTTTGTAATCCGCCTAAAATTTCCCCGGCAAGCAGGGCCAGCAAAAACCCAAAACCACCGCCAAATATGCACAGCAAACAGGATTCGCTGAGAAACTGCTGCATGATATCTCGTCGACGGGCACCGAACGCCATACGAACGCCTACTTCATAGGTTCGCTCTGCTACTGAGTAAAGCATCATATTCATCAAGCCAATTCCTCCAACCAGGAGAGAAATCGATGCGACCGATATGCTCAGCACGTTCAAGACTCTGGTAGCACTGGTCACCGACCGGAGTATTGAGTCTGCAGAACTTGTGAAAAAATCTTTGCTGCCGCGTTTGAGTTCCAAAAGACGATTGATATTACTTTCGGCCAGTTCGTTTGAAATCCCGTCAGCCACGCGCACTACAATGCTTTCAAGAAATGACTGACCCGAAATACGTGACATCAACGTGGTATAAGGCATATACATCTGCAGAACAGGCGCCTCACCAAATGAAGACGGTGTATTCTTGATAACCGCTATGACGATTGCCGGCATCGGGCCTACCAATATGACTTTTCCAATCGGGTCCTCCCAGCTCGGGAAAAGTCTTTTGCGCATATTTTCATCAATGACTGCAACTTGCGCCTGCCGTTTAACATCATCACTGGAAAAAAAAGTACCTTGCGCAAATACCTCGCCTCTCACCCTGGCAAACGCTTCACCGACACCCAATACCTGAGCTGAAAGGTTGGCGTTTTTTGATGTAATGGTGGCTGTCGCAGAAGTGACCGGGGAGATGCTGTCAACGTAGGGAAGTGATCGCAGATAGTCCACATCAGATTCACTCAGCGCTTTGTTTGAATCCTTGTAGATATCACCCCAGTCCTTCCCGGAGTAAATATCGATGGTGTCAGCACCCAGGGCGCTGATCTCTTGAACTATGCGGTCGCGCGCCCCCTCACCCAGGGCAATAACCGATGAAACCGCAGCAATGCCGATGACGATTCCCAGTACCGTCAATCCCGCATGCAAGGGCTTTCTGACCAGCCACGAAAAAGCAATTTTAATTGCCTCCACCCAGCCTGACAGCATGTTTATCGAGGAGCCCTGTGCAGGTTTCAACCCCGGCCCCCCTCGCGGCCCTGCCGTTGACGAGGCAGGGTGATTGCCTGTATCCGAAGAGATGCAGCCATCCTGAATATGAATCAGCCGCTGCGCATATGAAGCAATGTCATTATTGTGCGTAACAATAATGACGGTATGCCCTTTTGCATTCAGTTCACATAAGGCGGCCATCACCTCCTCACCGCTCTTGGTATCCAGCGCACCGGTCGGCTCATCGGCCAATATGATGTCGCCGCCATTCATCAGTGCACGCGCAATGCTGACACGCTGTTGCTGCCCACCTGACAACTGTCCCGGAAAGAAGTGCAAGCGGTCACTCAACCCAAGACTGCTCAACAGCATTTGCGCGCGTGCACGCAGTGTTTTCTTCTCCCCTTCGACATAAAGGCCTGGAGACAAAACGTTTTCTTCAGCATTCAGGTGGCCCAGCAAATGGTAGCGCTGGAATACGAATCCGAAAGTGCCCCTGCGCAAATCTGCCAACTCATTATTCGTCAGACGGGTCACACTCCGCCCGTGCAGGATGTATTGCCCTTGCGAAGGCGGGACAAGGCACCCCAGAATATTGAGAAGGGTCGATTTTCCCGAGCCCGATGTCCCGACAATTGCAACCATCTCACCTGCACGGATATTCAGGTTGACGTCTCGTAAAGCCTCTGTAGATGAATGACCATTGAAATAGCTCCTGCTGACATTTATCAATTGGATTAATGGCGCGGATAAGCTCAGGTTTTCCTCTGGCAGGTTGCCAGGCTTTACGGCATCCTTCGTGGGCCGAGTTCGAAACTTTATTTTCCTGAGACATTCCATACACTACCCGACAAATAAATATTAACAATGACTCCCACAGCACAACGTCAATCAACGCCTATTCGATAATGACATTGTCGCCTAGCTCAAGCCCCGACTTAACTTGCACATGCGTATTGTTTCGCAGACCG
Source organism: Pseudomonas sp. CCC4.1 (assembly GCF_035019225.1). NCBI lineage: Bacteria > Pseudomonadati > Pseudomonadota > Gammaproteobacteria > Pseudomonadales > Pseudomonadaceae > Pseudomonas > Pseudomonas sp. CCC4.1. Next base: position 225,731 of record NZ_JASJWL010000001.1, read on the forward strand.
ATCGCAATGGATCTTGCAATCACTTCTTTCTGCTCCGTCAATATACGCACTTCATAAAGATTGCCCGCAGACTGCTTTTTTCCGAGAGCGGCCAAAGGAATTGCCATCACCTGACCAACGCTTTCCTGAGTGATTTTAACGTTGGCTGTCATCAAAGGCTTGAGCAGACGATCAGGGTTATCAACTTCAAACGTAGCATTGTAGTAAACAGGAACATTGGACGTTGCATTGGGCTTTGAGAGTTCTTTGCTGTCAGTAACGACGGACTCCGGCAGAAGTTCAACGGCAAGAATGTTCGATTCGAAAGACAGCTCCGGTGCACCGGTCACGGTAAAAACAACCTTTTGCCCCTCCTGCACTCGTACAATATCCGACTCGGATATTCTGGCCTTGACTGTCATCCTGTCCATATTGCCCATAATCAGAATGGTCGGTGATGTCTGGGCGGACACAATTGTCTGGCCCTCTTTAGTCACAATAGCGATGATTTCGCCATCGGCAGGCGCCTTGATTTTCGTATACCCGAGATTAGCCACTGCGCTATCCATCTCGATTTGAGCCAAATGAATCTGGCTTTTTAGAACGAAGACTTCAGCCCGGGCATTTTCCAGCTCCACTTCGGCTTGCTCAAGGTCTCTTTTTGCGCTGGCATCTGCCTGGTACAGCGCTTGCTGGCGGGTAAATACCCTCTCTGCGCGCTGGCGCGCTTTTTCCCTGGCCTTTTGCTGTGCCAGTACAAGATCGCGGCTGGCTTTCGCCTTGCTCAAGGCATTTTCCTGAAGCTCCGGATCAATCTCCACTAATACCTGGCCTTTTTTGACCTTGTCACCCAGTCGCACATGGATTGTTTTAACTTGACCATTAACCTGCGCGCCGACATCGACCAAGCCCGTTGCGACTATCGGGCCTGTTGCCAAAACCAGACTTTCCATGTCGATTTTCGTTACTGGCGCAACGATATGGCTCACTTCATCAGACCGATCAAACAACCCATAAAATGCAAAAGAAGATAATGCGACCAGCCCGACAACAAAAACAATCCATTTAAATCGCATAAGTGAGCAACCAATACAATGCAACTGTGTTTATCATCTTTAATCCTGACCTTGCCTGATAGCAGGCACGTACCTGCATCTGCTTTTTTGACTTTTCTTGATAGTCTTGATAGCCCGCCACTCTTGCAATTAAAACCAGTGCCTGTTCGGCAATTGATATAACAGGGCAACACCATTAGTACAGCATCAGTACTAACATTCAACTGCCAGGAGCAAGCGCAAGAATAACCCCACTATTAATTCAGGGTTTTCCTACCTTGATTTTTCTTGAGTCTTCAACAAGCAAACCAGCAGCACACGACAGCCCAGTGTTCTGAGCAGGCCATATGTTTGAACTTCACACACCGGATCTCCACTTTGCGCGTACAGTTCATTGCCCACAGTTCTGCACAATCAACGGCCGTATTTATCGGCACGAAACCTGCCAAAGCTGATCCACCCGCGTCGTATAACTCTGGCTCATCATCTCCCGGCGCATCCCCCAGTCGGGTTTGCCCGGCACGCTGGCGGCCCGTAACGTGCCCCTGCCCCAGCGGCCATTGATGGCATCCAGTACCGCCATCACCCGTGAAGCTTCTGCCGGTTGATTGACGGCAAACAGATCGTCGGAAAACTCCCCCGGCTGGCGCAGGTCGAGCAACAACACTTCGGCCTTGCTGTATCTGAAGCCGGGCTGAAACACATGCTCCAGAGCATCCACCGCTGCTCTGGTGAGTAACCGCACATCATCGGTAGGATAGGGCAAGGTCACCACCACGCCCTTGGCGTACTTCGCCTCGTCCGGGTTGAACATGCCGGTACGAATGCTGACCCGGACTTTTTGGCAGTATGACTTTTGTGCCCTGAGTTTTTCCGAGGCACGCATCATATAGGTGGCTACGGCCTCCTTGATCGGTGCCAGCTCGGTCAGGCGCTTGCCAAACATACGGCTGCAGCAGATCTCCTGCTTGGGCGGGTCGGGCTCGTCCAGGGCCAGGCAGGATGTACCGTTCAATTCACGGGCCGTTTTTTCGATCACCACGCTGAATTTTTTGCGCAGCGACCACGGGTCCGCTTTGGCCAGATCCATCGCTGTGCGAATCCCCATACCTTCAAGATGCGCGGTCATGCGTCGGCCAACGCCCCAGACCTCCGACACCGCGGTATTGCGCAGTACCCAGTCACGTTCATGGTCGCCACACAGGTTCACCACGCCCCCCGTGTGGGCCTGCAAGCGCTTGGCGGTGTGATTCGCCAGCTTGGCCAGGGTCTTGGTATGCGCGATGCCGACCCCCACCGGAATGCCCGTGCATTGCAGGATGCGACTGCGCAACTGACGGCCCATGGCGGTGGCGTCAACGATACCGCTCAGGTCGGCAAAGGACTCGTCGATGCTGTAGACCTCGACAGCCGGCAACATCGCCTCGATCAGGCTCATGACACGCTCGCTCATGTCGCCATACAACGCATAGTTGGACGAGAACGCCACAATCCCCAGTTGCTCGAGCCGATCCTTGATCTGGAAATACGGCTCGCCCATCTTCACGTGAGGCTTGGCGTCATAACTGCGGGCGATCACGCAGCCGTCGTTGTTGCTCAGCACCACAATGGGCACCTTGGCCAGGTCGGGCCTGAACACACGCTCACAGCTGGCGTAAAAACTGTTGCAATCGATCAGGGCAAAAACCGGCGCAGGCTTAGTGGCCATGGCTGCGCACGGTATAGGTAATCACGCCCCAGACTGTCAGTTCATCACCTTCGAGTACATACCGGTCCGGATACTTCGGGTTTTCGGATTGCAGCACAACGCTCTTGCCACGCAGGCACAGGCGTTTGCATATCGGCTCGTTATTGAGCAGCGCCACCACCACATGGCCATGCCCGGGCTCGATAGCACGGTCCACCACCGCCAGATCCCCTGAAAAAATCCCCACTCCCTGCATGCTGTCGCCGTCGATGCGCACCAGATACACATGGGGCGCACGGATACCGAGCAGTTCATCGAGGGAAATTTCCTTCTCGATATGATCCGCCGCCGGTGACGGAAACCCCGCGGGGACTTTGAAGGAGCAAAGTGGCAGGCGAACGCCATCTTCAGCAATGGGACCCAGGGAAGTGAAGCTCATGACGCACGCCTTACGATAACTGTATGAACATACAGTAAACTGCGTAGGATCATTCTGGTCAATTTTTCTGACAGATATTTCGACGAGAGGAGTGTGTAGCCGATTTCAGGGGCTGTCTGGAGTCACAACCCAGCACATCGTCTGCAACCTGATAGAGGGATGACTTGCCAAGGGTTCCCATTCATCCCTGAACCTGAACCCTTGCTTCAGGTAGAAGCTGGCAGCTCTTGCGTTGTCCGGGGCTACCTCGAGATAAACGTACTCATGCCCACCCTGCAGCGCCCGGGCCTTGACTGCGCCAACCAGCCGGGCGGCCACATCGGCGCCGCGCACGCCGGGCTCGACCCACATGCCGATCAAGTTATAGCGCCGGTTTTCGCTCACCCCGGCACCGATCATGCCCACCGCCTTGCTGTCCTCGATGGCCAGCCAGAATTGCGTCCCCGCCCCTGAATCAGCGCGCTCTTGCCACTGCTCGTCGGTGTAACTGGCCGCCGTTTGATAGCTCACGCCAAATGCCGTCGGGGCCTCCAGAAGCGCTGCCAGGCGAACCTGCTTCAACAGCATCCAGTCACTGGCTTGCGTCAATCGAATGTGCATACCCTTCCCTGCTACGTCCGTGATTTTTCAAAACGAACATCACCTTCAGGCAAATTCGCCACCGCCTGCCAGCCAAGGTGCCGATAAAAACCGCTGGCACGGCTGTTTTCAGCGGTCTCCAGCCAAATCGTGGGGTGATGCTGAAACAGAAACGCCTCGGCCTTCGCCATCAGTCTGCGACCCAGCCCGAGCCCCTCGAATTCGGCCAGGACAAATGCGGCAAAGACACAGCCATCCTCGGCATCGGCCATGGCAAACCCCACCGTAACACCCTCGACCTCGGTCACCCAGATACAGGGAGCGGCTTCCATCGCCTGACCTATGGCGTCGGGGGTAATGCCCATTTCAGTTAACTGTTGGTGAGAAAGAGGGTTCTCCCTGACGCGGGTACGGATGACAAAAATTGTCGGGATATCTGCCTGATTGGCAAGTCTTATGGCTATGTTCATAAATTCAGGGCTCCATCCCTTGCAGCTTGCGCTTCAGGCGCTTGAGGTAGCTGTTGACAATAAGTTTGTGCGCCGGCCCCACCGGCAGCATATACAGACGGCCAAAGGTGTTATGGGTGACCACAGAGGAGGTGATTGTCAGTACCCGATCAGCCATCGACACACAGGTCATCACATCCAGATGCCGGTCACGCTCGGTCAGCACCAATACCTCGGGGGCGCTGTGCTCTACCAGAAAGAAATCCAGATAGTCACCTGCCTGCACGGCCTCGCGCCGGGTACCGGAGAAACCGCCAATGCGCTTTACGCCAAATAACGAAGAAATCCCGTCTCGGGTTCGAAACGCCAGGCGCATCAGCGGCCCCTGCCCGGCCGTCATCAGGTTCCAGGCTTGCAGCGCCGTGATCTGCACAGGCAGCAGCACCGATCTGCTGTCATGGTAATCAAGCTCGGGCAGCGGACGCAGGGTATGCACAGATGCACGGGTCACTAACGGTTATCTCCCTGATAAAAGTTAAATAATGCCACTGAAGCCCTAGCGCCCCGGCTGCCATTGCGGGTAGACCGCAAGGTCTTCATGTTCAAGCCATGGGACATCATGCTCAGCCCAGATATGGTATTGCGGGCGATCGCCCGGGTCCTCGTCCAGGGTCGCAACACGAACAATCACAGCCGCGGCTGTGTCACGTTCAGCCACAAGGTGACAACCGCACAGCGAGCAAAAGCGCCGCAGCTTGCCGGGGGAAGACTCGTAGTTGCTGAGCTTTTCCTGCCCCCTCGTCCAATGGAAGTGCTCACGCAAAACACCGGCCGTGGTGACAAACGCAGCAGCATGGGTTTTGCGGCACGACTGGCAATGACTATGGCTTACAGGCAGGTCGATACGATCAATTTCATAGCCAACGGCACCGCAGGCGCAACTTCCCTTCATCACAGGCTCCTTTGTTCAGTACGGTATTTATCGTCGCCTTGCGGCTTGCTGGCAATGATATCGAAGCGGTGCCAGGCGATGTCCCCCTGCAAACTGGCACCCGGTTGCTCGAATTCGCGCAACAGATGCAGCTCAAGATTACCGCACAGCAAGCGCGCCTGCGCTTCGGTCTGAAAGGTCATATGGGCAAGTGCCGCCCAGCCGTGCCGTTCGCCAAACAGATGGCCGACAAATACACCACCCGGTTCAAGCGCCGCAGTAACAAGCCGCCAAAGGGTTTCAAAATATTCTGGCCGACAGAACGGCAAGGCGAGACCGGCATGGATCAATCTGGATGCAGGTAACTGCGTCAGCTGTTCAAAATCGCAGGCCAGGGTCGCCAGCCGCCCACCGCTGACACCTTGTGACAATGCAGATGTTCGCGCAATGGCGCCGGCTTCGCGGTCAATGGCCAGTACGTCCCAGCCTGCGGCCAGCAATTGCCGGGTTTCCATTCCGGCCCCACAACCCAGGTCCACGGCCTGACGTGAACCCTCATTCGCGCTGATCAGGTTCAAGGCCCTACTCAGCAAGGGCGATTGCCCGCGCTGTTCACTTGCCTGGTAATAGGCTTCCCAGTCACTCAACTCAAGTTCCTTCTTGATCATTACGCCTGTCACAGACCATCTCAAAAACAGATGGATCCATCTGAATTCAGCACTACGAGTGTGTACCCAAGGCTGCCTAAGATAAGTCATAACTCCCTGATAATGCCGCCCGTTTTACGCGGTGCACAACAACCGGAGATTGTCTGATGACCCATCCTGCTGCCTGCGAACACCCGCCCCTGGCCGAATCATTGCGCGAGGAGCTGGGCCAATTGCTCGGCACCCGCTTCTCCACCTCGGCCAGCGTGCGCGAGCACCACGGCAGCGATATTTCCGCACTAGACCCCATGCCGCCGGATGCCGTGGCCTATGCCAACAGCCTTGAGGATATCGTCAGTATCAGCAGCGCCTGTTATCGCCACGATACGCCGATGATCGCCTATGGCAGCGGCACCTCGCTGGAAGGCTGGCTGCAAGCCTCCCACGGTGGCGTCAGCATTGATGTCTCGGGCATGAACCAGGTGCTTGCCATTCGCGTTGACGATATGGACGCCACTGTACAACCGGGGGTGACCCGCAAACAGTTGAATGCAGCGTTGCACGGCACCGGGCTGTTTTTCCCTATCGACCCCGGGGCCGATGCGTCACTGGGCGGCATGGCGGCGACCCGTGCTTCCGGGACCAACGCCGTGCGCTACGGCACCATGCGCGAAAACGTACTGGCCATGACGGCGGTGTTGGCCGACGGCCGGGTGATCAACACCGGCGGGCGGGCGCGCAAGTCTTCCGCCGGCTATGACTTGACCCATTTACTGGTCGGCTCGGGCGGGACGCTGGCGACCATCGCCGAACTGACCGTCAAGTTGCACCCGATTCCTGAAGCCATTTCAGCTGCCGTGTGCCGCTTTCCCAGCGTGGATCTGGCCGTACGCGCCGTGATCCAGATCATCCAGCTCGGTGTGCCGGTCGCCCGCATTGAACTGCTCGATGCCTTGACCATGCGCGCCCTCAACGCCTACAGCAGCACGCAGTTGCGCGAGGCGCCGTCGCTGCTCTTTGAACTGCATGGCTCTGAAGCCGGCGTGAAAGAACAGATCGAGACCGTGCGCATGGTTGCCGATGAACATCAGGGCATGGACTTCGAGTGGGCTGTGCATCCGGAGGATCGCAGCCGTCTGTGGCAGGCCCGGCATGACGGCTACTTCGCCGCCCTCGCCCTGCGCCCCGGTTGCCGCGCCCTGACCACCGATGCCGTAGTACCGATTTCACGACTGGCCGAGTGCATTGAAGCGACGGCAGCGGACCTTGCGCAAAACGGCTTTCTCGCACCGATTTTCGGTCATGTGGGCGATGGTAACTTCCATGCCGTGATCCTGGTCGACCCGCACAACCCCGACGAAATCGAACGCGCCGAAGGCGTGGCCCATCGCCTGGCCGAGCGGGCCATTGCCCTGCAGGGCAGTTGCACCGGCGAGCACGGCATCGGCTTGACCAAACAGCACTTCATGGCCGTTGAACACGGGCAAAACGCCGTGGACGTCATGCAGTCGATCAAGGCGGCGCTCGACCCGAAACAGCTGATGAACCCCGGCAAGATATTCCCTCGAGGGCGCTCTGCAGGCTGACCCGCGGTACCATCACCGGCCCGCATATCCGAGTCCTGCAGGAAGCACCGCAATGGAAATCCGCCAGATCAAATACTTTGTCGCCGTGATCGATTGCGGCAGCCTGTCCAAAGCCGCCCGCCAGGTGCATGTGGCGCAATCGGCCTTGAGCAAGCAGATGTCGGCGCTGGAGGACGATCTGGGGGTTCAGCTGTTCCATCGCAGCCACAACGGCGTAGTCGCCAGCGAGGCCGGCAAGGTCTTCTACGAATACGCCCAGGGCATGCTCAAGCATCTGAGCGATGCCCGGGCTGCCGTCAGCAGCAGCCCGGACTCGGTCAGTGGCTCGATTATCGTGGCGCTGCCGCAAAGCGTCGCCACCCTCCTTGCCATGCCGCTGATGCGCGCCGTGGCCGCCCGTTACCCGCAGGTGGCATTCCATCTCAACGAAGAGCTGACCGGCAACGTCATGGACCAGTTACTGCACGGGCGCATTGACCTGGCCCTGTTCAGCGCCATCGACCTGCCCCCGCAAGTGTTGTTCAGCGCATTGATCGAAGAAGATTTTTACCTGATCCACCGTGCCGATGCCGCCGACGCCCCCGCTGCCGGTGAGGTTTGCCTGGCGCAGGCGCTGGCCCGGCCGCTGGTATTTCCCAGTCAAGCCCACGGTCACTGCACCCGCACGCTGGTCGAGCACGCGGTAAAACAGCACGGGCTGGCCGTGGGCGAAATCGTCATGGAGGTCAACTCCGTGCATATCCTCAAAAGCGCGGTCGAGGCCGGTATCGGTCACACCATCATGCCGTTGAACCTGGCCGTGCGTGAAATCGATGACGGTCGGCTGGTGGCCCACCGCATTGCCGCTGACGGCTTGACCCGAACCCTGGGTATCTGCAGTTGCGCTTCGATGCCCGCCAGCCATCTTAAAACCCTGATCAGTGAGTTGATCCGCGAAGTCGTGCACGCCATGTGCGCGTGCGGCGAATGGCCGGGAGGCCGTGCGCGCTGATCGGTGATTGCACACCTGCCCCTACAACAACAAAAAAGAGGCTCCAGATGAACACCCTACCGCCACCCCCTGCTGACATGCCGGACCATGCACTGCATTCGGCCTACCGCAAAACCGCCTGGCGAGTCATTCCGTTGCTGATGGTCTGTTATCTGGTCGCCTACCTGGACCGGGTCAATGTGGGCTTTGCCAAACTGCAGATGCTTGATGACCTCAAGTTCAGCGAGGCGGTGTACGGGCTCGGTGCCGGGGTGTTTTTTGTCGGCTACCTGATGTTCGAAATCCCCAGCAATATCGCCCTGCACAGGTTTGGCGCCCGGCGCTGGATCGCGCGGATCATGATGACCTGGGGCCTGTTGTCAGCGGCCATGATGTTTGTCGAAACCCCCATGAGCTTCTACCTGCTGCGCTTTTTGATCGGCATTGCCGAAGCAGGCTTTTTCCCGGGGATTATTTTCTATCTCACCACCTGGTTTCCGAGCCATCGCCGGGGCGTGATGATTTCACTGTTTATCGCCGCCCTGCCGATCTCCAGCATGCTGGGCTCGCTGATTTCCGGCTTGATCATGCAAACCCTCGATGGCGTGGCAGGGTACGCCGGCTGGCAATGGCTGTTCGTGATCGAAGGCTTGCCGGCGGTGGCCCTGGGCGCCGCCGTGTTCTTTCTGCTGCGCGACCGGATTGCCGACGCCCGCTGGCTCAGCGCCGAAGAAAAACGCGGCATGCAGGCGGCGCTGGATCGCGAAACCCGTGCCAAATCCCACCACTCCGTACGCGATGGTCTGCTCAACCCGAAAATCTGGCTGCTGGGGGCGGTGTACTTTTGCCTGGTGCTGGGCCAGTACGTGATCAGTTTCTGGATGCCGACCATTATCCGCAACAGCGGTGTCGCCGAACCCTGGGCCATTGGCGTGTTGAGTGCTATTCCCTATTCCGTGGCCGCCGTGAGCATGGTGCTGGTGGGACGCAGCAGCGACCGTGTTCGCGAGTATCGCTGGCACCTGGCAATCTGCGCCTTTATCGGCGCTGGCGGGGTGGTATTTGGCACCCTGTTCGGCGCGAGCCTGTGGCTGTCGATGATCGGCCTGACCGTCGGCACAGCAGCTATGATCAGCAGCTTGCCGGTGTTCTGGGGCATGCCTACCGCGGTGGTGGGCGGTGCAGCCGCCGCTGCGGGGATCGCGCTGATCAACTCCCTGGGCAATGTCGCCGGATTTTTCAGCACCATTGTGGTCGGCTGGTTGACGCAGTTGACCGGCAACACCCAGGCGGCAATGTACTTTATGGCCGGCGCGCTGGTGCTCGGCGGGCTGCTGGGCCTGAGTGTGTCACGCACGCGCAGTGACCCGGTTGTTGAGATCAAGGCAGTGGCCTGACAGGTGCCTTCACCATGCTGGCCCGACACGCCCCGGCCCCTGATGGGAAGGAAAATGCGGCAACACGTGCTCTGCCAGCTCCTGTATGACCTCTGCCGCAGGCCGCGCCGAAAACTGGATACCCAGGGCCGCATGGTTGACCCCTGCTGCTTGCCATTCACCCAGCAGGTCAATCAGGCCATTGCGCCCGGTGCGCAACACATAACCGCCCTGTAAAGAGGTGCGGGGATAATCGGGATCATCAACCAGGTCGAGCCATTCATTGGTCATGTGCGGCCTGAACCCGCCGTCCGGGATCAACTGGCGCCAGGCCCGGATCTTTTCGCCCAGGCGTTGCGGCCCTGCGCGGTCGTGGGTCGATTCGGGAAAGGTCAGCCAGCCATCGGCATGCTCGCCAATCCAGGCCAGTGACTGACGGGATGAACCGGTGACCATCAGGGGGATGGCTCCCGCCACGGGCCGGGGCAGAAATTCGGCTCCGGCCATGTGCCCCAGTGCCGAATCGATAACCGGCGCACGGGCCTGCATCAGTTGGCGGAAATACGTCACGCTCTGGGCAAACCGCTCACCCCGCCGGGCGTGCTCCAGACCATAGGCGGGAAACTCAATGGCCCGGTCTCCCGAGGCGATCCCCATGACCAGGCGCCCGTTCGACAACTGATCGATGGTGGCGCTGGCCTTGGCCAGATCAATGGGATGGCGCAACGAAAAGATTGCACTGCCGGTTGCCAGCGCAATTGTGCGGGTGTGAGCCGCCAGAAACGCCAGGTAGGTAAAGGGATCGAATACTTGCCCCGCATCACCGAAGGCAGGATCGAACAGCGGTACGTCGCGCACCCAGACTGCGGCAAAACCATATCGGTCGATGTCGCGAACCCGCTCGGCCTGCCCGGCCAGTACCGCCATGTCGCCCTTGTAAAAGCGCAATGGCAGAAAAATCCCGAGGGTCAGCTGATTGGCCGCGAACATGCGCCGATAACCGCGGTGGCTGGCAAATGCGGGCGACGACTGGCCTGTGATCTGATCTGTAGTGTTCATATTGATCCCCTGGTTCAAGCGCCGGTGGCGCGAGTAGGCAGAGCGATACCGCGCTGCACGGCGGGTCTGGTGCCAATGCGCTGGTACCAGGCGCTCAGGTGCTTATAGGCGCTGAAATCGAAATCGATGACTTGCGCGATATGGGTCCAGCCAAACTGGGCAATATCGGCAATCGAGTACTCGTCACCGGCCAGATAGGGGTGCTCGGCCAGGCGGTTGTCCAGGGTGGTAAAGGCTTCATCCATCAAGCGCCGATAGCGCGAAATGGCCTGGGGAATTTTGTCTGCGGCAAACAGCTCGAAGTGAACGCGCTGGCCCATCACAGGCCCCACGCTGGCAGCATGAAACATCAGCCACTGGATGGCTTCCCAGCGTTTGGCGGGTTCGACGGGCAAGAGCTGACCACTGATATCAGCCAGATACAGCAGGATGGCTGCCGATTCAAACAATGTGATGCCACTGCTTTCGTCGACCAGCACCGGGATACGCCCGTGCGGGTTGAGGCGCAAAAACGCCGGGCTGCGGTTCTCGCCCTGGTCAATGTTTACGTGCCGCAGGTGGTAGGTTAAACCGAGTTCCTCCAGGGCAATGGTGATCTTGAAACCATTGGGCGAGCTGTCGGTATACAACGTGATCATGGGGTTCATGCAGGGCGTCCGGTTAGATATAGTTTTACTGAACTTGCACAGCATCTCTAAACTCGGAACATCATCGCTTTCGCTGTGTGTCAGCGGAAACGATCATTTCTGCACACCAGATTCAGGAAAACTAAAGCCTATGGCAGCTTCACTGCCCCTTCTCGCATTGCGTGCTTTCGTCGAAGTTGGCCAGCAAGGCAGCATCAAGGCGGCCGCGCAAACGCTGAATGTCACCTCAGGTGCCGTCAGCCAGCAGATCCGTCTGCTGGAAGACCGGGTCGGCATGCCGCTGTTTACCCGCGAACGCAGCGGCTTGCGGCTTACAGAGGCCGGCGCCGGTGTTCACCCGGCCCTGCTTGAGGCCTTCGGGCAAATCGAGCAGGCCATGCTGTCACTGCAACAAAGCACTGCGCGCCAGACCCTGACGATCAGTACGGTGGCAACCTTTGCCGCCTCATGGCTGGTGCCGCGCCTGGGACGATTCAACCGCCTGCACCCGGATATCGAGGTGCGGGTGGAGGCCACTTCCGCGCTGGTGGACATGCACCACGGGCGTGTCGATATTGCCTTGCGCCATGGGCTTGGGGTCTATCCCGGCCTGCACGTGACCCGTTTGATGGCACCTGTACTGATCCCCGTCGCCAGCCCCGCCCTGCTGGCTGGCAACCCGGGGCCGGCACAGCCGCAGGACTGCCTCGACTTCCCCCTGCTGCATGACGCTGACCGTGCCGACTGGCTGTTGTGGCTCAGCGCCCATGGCGTGGGCAAAGACCCGCGCGCCGAGCGCGGGACTGCTTTTGAGGACGATTTTTTATTGATCCGCGCAGCCGAAGCAGGCCAGGGGCTGGCCTTGGTGCCCCAGGAGTACGCAACCGAAGAAATCGCTGCAGGCCGCCTGGTACAAGTCATGGACAAGCCCTGGCCGGCGCGCTTTGCCTACTACGCCGTAACGCGGGTGGAGGCAATGCAACGGGATGAGGTCAGGGCATTTATGCACTGGATCATGCAAGAGGCCGGGGGTAAGTAACAATCACCAGCCCCTCGTCTGCATCCGGGGAGCGAAAGTAGGTGGTGATCAGATCAAACTCGGCATCCGATGCGGCAAAGTCATGCTCGGCAAGCTGGTTGCGTACATGCAGGCGCGCACGGCAGGTGTCGTCGTCCACAGCGAGATAATGCAGGCAGTGCGGCACACGCGCGGTTTCTGCCAGGCCGAGCAACCATTCACGGCCGGCAATGGTATTGGCAGGAAAATCCAGCACCACATCCACACCGGACTCCAGCAGGTCGATCACCAGAGGCCCCAGCACACCGCGAATCCTCAGGCTGTAGGCTGCGTAATCGGTTACCGAATTGATCGCACCGGGATAAAGCGATGAGAGCCATTTATCTTCGCTCAGCAATATCGCGCTGTGCTCCACCGCAAGCGTTCTGGCCAGGGTTGATTTGCCTGATGCGATCTTGCCGCACATCAGATGCAGTGTCGCAGTGACCATGGGACGCTTCCTTGAGTGCGGACATTGGATGATGCCCAGCGCTGGCAGAGAACGCAATTGCCAATAAAACCAGCCAAGGGTGAACGAAAAACAGCCCGGTCTGCACCTGAACTTCAGGGGTACAGACCGAACCGTACAACAGCGTCCGCGCGCGGCCAGTCAGTTTTTGTTTAGCAGGCCGCCAAGCAGACCACCCAGCCCGCCGGAAGCACTTGCGCCACCCGAGGTGCCGGTGTTTGTCTGGGTACCGGTCGTGCCGCCCAGGCTGCCAAGCAAGCCAGTGCTGCCAACCAGTAAACCACCTGTGCCGCCGGTGGTTGTCTGAGTACCGGTTGAACCTGTGGCCGTGCCCAGCCCGCCCAGCAAACCGCCCAGCCCGCCGGTAGTTGTGCTTGTGCCGGTGCCGGTGGTTGTCGTCGGGTTCAGGTAACCGCCGGATTTATCCAGTGCCCCACCCACACCGCCTAGCACACCGCCCACCACATTGGTGAGCGGGTTCTTGCCGGTATCGACTACCTTGTCACCCAGCCCGCCGACCACGCCGCCAACCTTCGTCAACAACCCGTCCACCGGCTGCCCCAACCCGGTGGTGGTGCCTACCTTGCCTGTGACGTTTTCCACCATTGAGATCACGGGGACCACGACCTTGTCATTCAAACCACCGGTAGCCTTGCCCAATTGCCCGCTGGTCACATTGGTGGTCAGTGTGTTGCCAAGCATGGTGACGGTGGTGCCGACCTTGTCCACCAGCCCGCCCGCGGTGCCGGTGACCTTGCCCACTACGCCGCCTACCAGCGGGACCTGACTGATCGGTGTGTTGTCGACCAGAGCGCTGACACCTGTGCCGAGAGACGAAACGCCTTTACCCACATCGCTGACGCCATTGGTAACACCAGCCACGGTAATGCCCAGCGAGTTTTTGTCAGTGCCCAGCGAGCCCAGGCCATTGGTCACGCCATCGGTAATGGAAGTCACGGCATTACCGGTATTGACCACCAACCCGCCTGCTGCGCCGACCACAGGAACGGTGGTCAGGGTAGTGCCCACGCCGCTGACCAGGGTGCCGACACCGCCCAGTCCGGTGCCGACTTCACCGGCGACCTGCCCCGTGACCAGAGGCGGGGTAACTGCCGGGTTAGGCGGATTGGTTGGATTGGTTGGATCAGTTGGATCTGTCGGTGTAGTGGGATCAGTTGGCGTGGTCGGATTGGTCGGCGGCGTCGGCGTGCTTGCGCTGTCACTGCTGTGATGCCCGCCACCACCACTGTGGCAGCCCGCCAGGCTGGCGCTCATGACCAACAACAGGGCCGTGCTTGTTTTCAACCAGAGTTGGGTGTTCATAATCAGCTCCCTTGAATCTGTCATGCCTGAGTTCGAAAGCTCCCAGCACTCGCATCAGAGGGAGTTTCCATCCTGGGGAACATGACAACGCCACGGGCTCGAACCCACAACTCACTCCTTGGTATTAATACTCTCTATAAGGCTGCCGCGACTCGACTTAAGGACTAATGCTCAGGTTATAAAAAGCGCTGCATATCAACTTGCACAGGGCTTTTTCACGCAATGGCCGCAGCGCCCCCTACTTAAGTGGTAAGCACAATTAACAAGACCGACCCCAGCATCAGCATTCCTTGATCTGCTCCCACAGGCGGGCGACCTGCTCGGCGCTGTCGGCCCTGATTCGGGCCAGATCCAGGGGGTAGTCCACCCCGGGATTCTCGACAAACCGCGTTGCCGTGAACTGACCATTGCTGGCCCGCAGAATATAGCCGCTGTCCTGGCACTGAGCCGAGGCCAGAAAGATCACACCGGGGGTCACCCACTGGAGCTTGAGGTTGTCCGGTTCGCCGTTAACGCCCCACATCCGGGTCTTGGCCACCGGCGCTACTGCGTTTACCAGGATGCCATCGGCGGCACCCTCCCTGCTCAGGGCATTCATGATGCCCAATTGTGCCATCTTGCCGGCGGCGTAGGCGGTCAGGCCCGGCTGGGCATAGGGCTGGTACATGGCCCGGTCCGAAGAGGTCAGCACCACCCGCGCCGCCGATGATTGGCGCAGGTACGGCCAGGCATGTTTGCACAGCCAGATCGGGCTATACACATTGATCCCCAGCGCGCGCTCGACAAACTCAGGCTGCGCTTCTTCAATAGCCTGGTAACCGACCCAGCCCGCATTGTGGATCACAATATCCAGCCGCCCGAACGCTTCGACGGCCGTTTCGACCAACTGCCGGCAACCCGTCTCGCTGACCAACTCACCGTGATGACCGATCACGCTGTAGCCCTGGGCTGCCAGCGCTTGCGCGGCGTCATGGGCAACGGATGCATCTGCTGCTGCGCCTTGCCTGTCTGCGCCAATATCACTGATCAGCACATGGGCGCCCAGCCGTGCCAGCTCCCTGGCATAACTCAAGCCCAGGCCCCGGCCAGCACCCGTTACAATTGCGGTTTTGCCGTTAAAGTCCATAAGGATGCCCTCTTGATTGATACTTCACCGTAACAATCAAAAGGCGCGTTGTTTAATACCGTTCAACAGGCCCGTTGATACCCGCTGCCTATCAGCCCCTCTGTGAGAGCGGCGGTGTTCGCAGATAACCCCGTTCAAAGGAAGGAACACTGCACATGATCGAAACTCGACTGCTCCGTCAGTTCATCGCGGTGGCTGAGGAACTGCATTTCCACAAGGCCGCCGTGCGCCTGCACATGGCCCAGCCACCCCTGAGCCAGGCGATCAGCCGACTGGAAGACAAGCTGGGGTTAGCCCTGTTCACCCGCAGCAGGCGCGAGGTCAAGCTGACGCCCGCAGGCCAGGCCTTTTTGCAGGCGGCCTGTCGCACACTCAAGGAACTGGAACAGGGGGTGGAGTACGCCCGCCAGGTGGCGCAAGGGGTAGCCGGTGTGCTCACTGTCAGCGCGGTGTCTATCGCGTACTACGAGCCGTTGCTCAACAGCCTCAGGCAGTTTCGCCAAACCTTTCCCCAGGTCCAGCTGGTGATCAAGGAAATGCCTTCCTCCAGCCAGGCCGAGGCGCTGCTGGCTGCCGAGACCGATATCGCCTTTATGCGCAAACTGCCCTTCATCGCAGCCGACATCGAATCGCGCCTGTTGCTCGACGAGGCCATTGTCATGGCCCTGCCCCTGGATCATCCCAAGGCGCAGTCAGGGCCCATCGAGCTGCGCGATTTTGCTGACGAAGACTTTGTCTTTACTCCACAAGCCCTGGGCAGCGGCTATCACGGCCAGTTGATCGGCCTGTGCGAAAACGCCGGGTTCTACCCCAGGGTGGTACAGGAGGCCGCACAGCTGCATACCCTGATCGGCCTGGTAAGTTGCGGTTTTGGCGTGGCCCTGGTGCCGCAATCCCTCGCCGGCTCGACGCTGCGCGACAAGGTAGCGTTCCGTCCGATCCGGCCGCTGACAGGCGCTGCCAACCCCACCATCGGCCTGTACATGAACTGGCATGCCCATAACCCGTCACCGCTGATACAGCACTTTATTGCCATGCTCGATGGCAACACTCAACCCTGAACAGGCTCAGCGAACCCCTTCAAGTACACTTGCTGGCATGGCTGCGCCGCATGAGTCGAGACTCAAGCCAGCAGTTCGCTGATCCATCTGACCTGTCGGGCAATTTCCTCCACCCGGGCTTCGGGCACGGCCTGGCGCGCCAGGGCAAGATTGCTCAGAACCTTGCGTTTTTCACCCAGCATACGTTGCCACTTACCCAGAAACAGCGGGCTGCGCGCCTGCATCTGGAAGGGGCCAAAGTACAATTGCTCGGCGGTATAGCTCACCGGTCCGATGCGTTCGGCGACGATGATTTCGTAGTAAAAACGGTTTTCCCGCAGCAGTTCTTCGCAAAGGATGTGGTAGTGGTTTTCCATCAGCCATTGCCGTAAAGGCTGCTCGCCGCCGTTGGGTTGCAGGATCAGGCGCTCCCGTCCGCTCAGGTGTGCCTTGCCACTTGCAAGAATATCGCGGATGGTCTCGCCGCCCATGCCGCAGATGCTGATCGCCGTAATCTCGTCCTGCGGCCTGATCGCTGCCAGGCCACTGGCATGGCGCACGCTAATGCGTTGCTCGAAGCCGTTTTCGCGCACGGTACGCCGGGCCGCCTGAAAGGGCGTCAGGGCCACCTCGCCCGCCACGGCGGCGGCAATGGCCCCCCGACGCAGCAACGCCACCGGCAGGTAGCCGTGGTCCGAGCCGATATCGGCCAGCCGCGCACCTGCCGGCATATGGGCTGCCACGCGCTCCAGACGCATGGACAATGTGTGTTCGTTCAACTGCTGTTCCTTTTCACCACGGATGCCCGCCAGTGTGGGGGGCGGCACATGATGCGCGGTGAGCAGGCCCGGGTAAAGCACCGGCACACGCTGCCCCTGTGGGAGCGGGCTTGCTCGCGATACCGCCGGCAAGCCCGGCTCCCAGCTTTACCGGGCACGTCTTGCGGGGGATCAAGGTTGATATTACATATGGATATCCGTATATTCGAATTTCCATATGTATAGACAGAGAGTCACCATGCTCAGTCCCGCCGCACTGTTCAAATGCCTGTCCGATGAAACCCGCGCCAGGGCCACCTTGCTGATCGCCCGTGAGGGCGAGCTCTGTGTATGCGAACTGGTCTGTGCCCTGGATGAAAGCCAACCGAAAGTTTCCCGCCATCTGGCCCAGCTTCGAGGCTGCGGGTTGCTGCTCGACCGCCGCCAGGGGCAGTGGGTGTATTACCGTCTCAACCCGCAACTGCCGGACTGGGTGCGCAGCGTTCTTGAAACCACCCTGCTGGCCAACACCGAGTGGCTTGCGCACGACAGTGCGCGGCTCTCTGCCATGGGCGAGCGCCCGCTCAACACCATTGCCTGCTGCTGAGACGTCCGATGCTTATCGCCTTCGCAATTTTTTTGGTCACTCTGGTTCTGGTCATCTGGCAGCCCAAGGGCCTGGGGGTGGGCTGGAGTGCCTCACTGGGTGCGGTTGTGGCACTGCTTGCGGGGGCGGTATCACTGCACGATATTGCCCAAGTGTGGGCCATTGTATGGAATGCCACGGCCACTTTTATCGCCGTGATCATCATCAGCCTGTTGCTCGACGAAGCAGGTTTCTTTCAGTGGGCGGCCCTGCATGTGGCCCGCTGGGCCAAGGGTGATGGCCGGCGCCTGTTTGTGTTTACCGTGCTGCTGGGGGCCGGTGTATCGGCACTGTTTGCCAATGACGGCGCGGCACTGATCCTGACCCCCATCGTGATCTCGATACTGCTCGCCTTGCGCTTTTCTGCCGCCTCAACCCTGGCGTTTGTCATGGCCGCAGGCTTTATTGCCGATACTGCCAGCCTGCCGCTGGTGGTGTCGAACCTGGTCAATATTGTCTCGGCCGACTACTTCGGCCTGGGTTTCAGCGCCTATGCCGCGGTCATGGTACCGGTCAACTGCGTTGCAGTCGCCGCCACGCTGCTGGTGTTGTACGGGTTTTTCCGCCGCGATATTCCACGCCACTATTGTCATGATGAGCTGCCCGAACCACGAAAGGCCATACGCGACCCGTTGACGTTTGCTGTCGGCTGGGGGGTTCTGGTCTTGCTGCTCACAGGCCTGTTTGCACTGGAACCACTGGGCATTCCAGTCAGCGCGATTGCTGCAGTGTGCGCCGCCCTGCTATTCGCTGTGGCTGCGCGCAGCCACGTCATTTCAACGCGACGGGTGTTGCGCGAAGCTCCCTGGCAGGTGGTGACGTTCTCACTGGGCATGTACCTGGTGGTGTACGGGCTGAAAAATGCCGGGCTGACCCACCACCTGACGCTGGTTCTCAATCAGTTGGCCGAGTCCGGCCTTTGGGCCGCCACCCTGGGCACCGGGGTGCTCGCCGCACTGCTGTCTTCGGTGATGAACAATATGCCCGGGGTCTTGCTCGGCGCGCTGTCAATCCAGGCCAGTGATGCCAGCGGGGTGATCCGCGAGGCGATGATCTACGCCAATGTCATCGGCTCCGACCTGGGCCCGAAAATCACCCCCATCGGCAGTCTGGCCACCCTTCTGTGGTTGCATGTGCTGGCACGCAAGGGCATTCGCATCACCTGGGGTTACTACTTCAAGGTGGGGCTGATCCTGACCCTGCCGATTCTGCTTGTCACCCTGTCTGCCCTGGCTTTGCGCCTGAGCCTTTAATACCACCGCAAAGAGCAACTACCATGCGTGTTCTGTTTATGTGTACCGCCAATAGCTGTCGCAGCATTCTGTCCGAAGCCATGTTCAACCATCTGGCGCCACCAGGGTTCCAGGCCATCAGTGCGGGCAGCTTTCCCCGGGGGCAGGTGTTGCCCCGCAGCCTGGTCACCCTGCAAGAAGCCGGTATCGGCATAGACGGCCTGAGCAGCAAGGGCAATGACGCCTACGAAGACAACCCGCCGGATATTGTCATCACCGTCTGCGACAAGGCCGCCGCTGAGGCGTGCCCGGTGTATTTCGGCCCGGCCATCAAAGCCCACTGGGGGTTGGCAGACCCTTCAGAGGTCAAGGGTGACGAGGCGACCGTAACCGCCGCGTTCCACGCCACCCTGGCGCACATCGAAACGCGCTGCCGGGCCTTTCTCGCCCTGCCCTTTACCCGGCTTGAGCCCGCGGCACTTAAACGCGAACTCGACCGTATCAGCACCCTGTAACCGGAGCCACCATGAGCGACACACTGCCCAATCTCGACACCACATTGATTTCTACCAAAACCGTGCAACCCGCTAGCCCGCACAAACCACGCATCCTGTTGTTATACGGTTCGACGCGGGAACGCTCGTTCAGCCGCCTGCTGGTAGAGGAAGCGGCCAGATTGCTCGAACACTTTGGCGCCCAGACTCGGATCTTCAACCCCTCGGGCCTGCCGCTGCCCGATGACGCCCCGAATGATCACCCCAAAGTCCAGGAACTGCTGGAACTGATGCAGTGGTCTGAAGGGCAAGTGTGGTGCTCGCCGGAACGGCATGGCGCGATGTCAGCTGTGTTCAAGGCGCAAATCGACTGGGTGCCTCTGGCATTGGGCGCGGTACGCCCGACTCAGGGCAAAACCCTCGCGGTGATGCAGGTGTGCGGCGGCTCCCAGTCATTTAATGTGGTCAACCAGTTACGCGTGCTGGGTCGCTGGATGCGCATGTTCACCATCCCCAACCAATCTTCGGTGCCCAAGGCCTATCTGGAGTTTGACCAGCACAACCGCATGAAACCGTCTGCGCTGTATGACCGCGTGGTCGATGTCATGGAGGAACTGGTGAAGTTCACCGTATTGCTGCGCGATCGCCCGGACCTGGTTGACCGGTATTCCGAACGCAAGGAGTCGGCGCAAGAACTGAGCCAGCGGGTCAATCAGCGCTCAATTTGAACAGTGGCTGTTGTTGAAGAAGTCGACGCGCGCCTCGACTTCTTCAACCTGGTCATTTACAGATGCCTGAACACCGCAGCCGCGATCACCCCTGCGGCAATCGCCGGCAGCGGCTTCTTGAGCAGCAGCATCACTGCTGCGGTGGTCAGCAAGGCCAGCCGTGCGCCGTTATCGCCGTTGAGGGCCAGGGGCGCGAGCAAGGCGACCAGCACCGAGCCCGACATGGCGCTGATAAATTGCTGCACCCGGTAGTTGATGGGCACGAAGGACATCACGAAAACGCCCCCCAAACGCGTAATCAACGTGACCACAGCCATAATCAGAACAATGATGAAGGTGCCGTAACCGGCGGTATCGATGCTCATTTTTTCTTCTCCATCCACACCGCACCCAACACCCCGCCCGCCAATGCGCCGACCACCACATGGCTGTTTTCAGGCAAGTAGCGGTACGCCAACAGCGACGAGGCGCCCGCCACGCACCAGATAATCAGCATGCGCAGGTTTTTTTGCCCGCCGATTACCATCGCCAGCAGAAAACAGCCCATCACCATGTCCAGGCCCAGGCTGACCGGGTCTTCAATTGCGCTGCCGAAGTACACGCCCAGCCAACTGCCCAGCACCCAGGCCGCCCACAGGGCTATGCCACCGCCCAGGATCAGGCCGATGCCCGATTTGCCGCTGTTGAATGCCTGCATCGACATTGCCCAGTTGGCATCCGAGATCACCATCATCACCCCGTAGCGCTTGGCCGCAGGCAGCTCGCGCAGCCAGGGATACAAGGTCGCACCCATCAGCAGATGGCGGGCATTGATGGCAAACACCGTGACGATCAGGGGCACTACCGGGACCTGCGCCCCCCAGAGATCAAGGGCACCAAACTGCGAGGCCCCGGCAAATACCAAAGCGCTCATCAACAAACTGGCGCTGTTGTCCAGACCGGTCTGCGCGGCAGCCAGACCGAAGGCCACACCGAACACCACCACAAACATGGAAATGGGCAACAGCTGCTTGAAACCATCCCCTACCTCGGCCCAGTTCAGCTCGACCACGCTTTTATCACTGCTCGACAACACACCACCCCTTCTGCGCTACGCCACACTGTTTTTATGCCCGCATTATGCGGGGCTGAATCTAATGCACAACAGTGCGCAGGTGTGAAAGGTGTCGCAATGTCAGGGTTGGCGCGGCGTTTTCAGACAGGCCCGGCTGTTTGTGCCCGGGTTGCGTACGAACCCCTCGACCACGATATACAGCAGCGGGCCGATGGCGACGAAGACCGCGGTCAGCAGCAGGTACGGCAGCACACTGGCCAGCGAGCGGCCTTTACCGCGTGCATCGCGGTACATCCACACGCAAGCCAGCGCCGCCATCAGGTACAGGTCGATCACCACTTGAGCCGTGTCCGGGCTGGCCATCAGTTCCAGTCCGAAAGCTGCAAGGGACTGGTGGGCGGTCAACATCGTGAAGATTGTGTAAGCAGAGAACCCGAGCAACGCGGCAAGGGCGAG
The DNA here is from genome assembly GCF_035019225.1 of Pseudomonas sp. CCC4.1. Lineage (NCBI taxonomy): Bacteria > Pseudomonadati > Pseudomonadota > Gammaproteobacteria > Pseudomonadales > Pseudomonadaceae > Pseudomonas > Pseudomonas sp. CCC4.1. The sequence continues at coordinate 247,497 of NZ_JASJWL010000001.1, forward strand.
ACAGGATTTTTTCATTAGCATTTCCGAATCGACGAAGTGGACAAGGCTCCAGTTAGTGATACTTTTCCCCCACCGGCAATGACCTCACAGGTCATGGACTCAGCCTTTTTCCCCTGCCAGAGTTTATGGATGAACAACCTGACCTTTCCCCGCATCAACACCCCGACAACCGCTGGCCCGCAGCTGCGTCTGCTGCGCCGTCAGGCCGGTATGAGCCAGCTGGAGCTGGCCTTGATCACGGGTATTTCCCAACGCCATTTGAGCTGCATCGAAACCGGGCGCGCCAAACCCGGCCCCGGCACCTTGCATAACCTGCTGATGGCCCTCGAGGTACCGCTGGAGCAGTGCAACAGCCTGTTTCTGGCCTCGGGTTATGCGCCGCGCTACGAGACAACGCCGCTCTCTTCGCCGGCCATGGAGGCCGTACGTGAGGCCATCAGCCATGTGTTGCACGCCAACAACCCCGCCCCGGCGATTGTGTTGGGCAGCCACTGGCAGGTGCTGGATGCCAACGCCAGCACCGCAGCCCTGTTCAGCCTGGTCGGGCTACCCGCAGACGCGGCCAGGGACTTGAACCTGCTGACCACACTGCTGCAACCCGGCGGCCTGGGTGATTACCTGATCAACCCCGAAGAAATAAGAACCCTGGCCTGGCAACGGGCGACACGCGAGGCCCTGTCCAACCCCGTACTGGCCAGTCTTATGCAAACCCTCAGCGCCCCGGACACCCTCGCGGCCCTGCCCCGGGAACTGCCGCCACTGGTCTTGACCCGCATTGCCTGCGTCCATGGCGAGCTGAACTTCATGTCCACCTTCACCACATTCGGCATGCCGCTCGATATCACCGTAACCTCAATGCGTATCGAGCATCTGATCCCGGCGGATGCACAAACCTGGCAGATCATGACAGCGGCTTATGAGCGCTCACGGGGCTGAAGATCCGTCAGTCCTGGCAAAAACGGATGCGGTTGCCAAACGGGTCATGAACCTCCAGCACCCGTCCCCAGCCCTGCTGGACAATCTGCGGGCGGCCATAACCGTAGCGCTTGGCCATTAGCTCGTCGTGCAGCAACTCGATATTGTCCATGGGTACGAATACCGTGGAGCCGGGGCTGGCATCGCCATGATGCTCGGAAAGATGCAGTTGCAAGCCGCTGCGGCTGATGCCCAGATAGAGCGGCAAACCTGCTTCGAAGCGGTGCTCGAACTCAACGCTGAAACCCAGGAAATCCAGATAGAACTCTCGGGCCTTGGCCTCATCAAACATCCGCAATATCGGAATCGGCCTGTCGAAGCTAATTGCCGGCGCAGCACTCTGCACAGGCAGCCGTGCACTGGCCGTATTCCAGTCCTTGTAACCCAGTTGCCTGGCAACCAGTTCAAGGGCGATGGCATGGGTGACTTCCAGATTGCGCGCCTGCAGCGAGGTTCGCAGGCTCTTGGCCATCTGTTTGGCTTGCTCGATTGACTGCATCAGTGCTCCCGGGGGCGAAGGCTTTTGGTGCTCGCGTTGCCAAACCTCGACCGTCAAGAGAGAGGGGAAAAGGCAGATAATCATGCTTTCACCTTCCCATGGGGAGCGAGCGGCGGGCAGCATCGGCCAGTGCCGATAGTACACAAGCCCTGCACCGGGTTACAGCCTCAACGCCCCTGCATGACATATGCTTGAAAGCACCTTCAGCGATCACTCAGGCAAACCCATGGGCTCGACTTTCTATTCAAGCTGGACATTCTGGGCATTACTTTCGGCGGTGTTCGCTGCCATGACGGCGATTTTCGGCAAAATTGGCATTACCGGCATCAACTCCGATTTCGCCACCTTGCTGCGTACCGTCGTCGTGCTGGTGAGCCTGGCACTGATCCTCTACGCAACCGGCCAGTATCAGTCGCTGGGCTCGATTTCGGCGCGCAGCTATGTGTTTCTGGTGCTCTCGGGGCTGGCCACCGGGGCCTCGTGGATCTGCTATTACCGAGCCCTGCAACTGGGCCAGGCGTCACTGGTGGCGCCGGTGGACAAACTCAGCGTGGTGATCGTGGCCGTGCTGGGCGTGACGCTGCTGGGTGAAAAGCTCGATATTCGCCAATGGGCGGGGATCAGCCTGATTACCGTGGGTGTGGTGTTGCTGGCGTGGCGGCGATAGGTGCCCTTTGGCACCACGACACTTTCAGACAGATACGCGGCCCGGGGAGTGACTTTTCCTGCAAGCCAATCCTAGTATTGCCGCGCGTCACCCTGCCGCAAAAAAAATAACGTATGGAAACTCAGCAAATGCCCTTCACCCGTACCCTTCTTGCCCTGTCTTTGGGCATGGCTTTAATGCACAACCCGGCCTTCGCCGCCCCGCCGCTGTCGATGGTCGATGGCGTTGCCCAGGTCAATACACAGGACAGCAATGCCTGGGTCGAGATCAACAGAGCCGCGTTCGTCCACAACATTGGCGTGTTGCAAGCGACTGTGGGCGACAAATCGAAAATCTGCGCCGTGCTCAAGGCCGATGCCTACGGCCACGGCATCGGCCTGCTGATGCCTTCAATCATCGCTACCGGTGTGCCTTGCGTTGGCGTGGCGAGCAATGAAGAGGCTCGCGTGGTACGTGAAAGCGGCTTCAAGGGCCAACTGATCCGTGTGCGTACGGCAGCACTCAGCGAGCTGGAAGCGGCGCTGCCGTACAATATGGAAGAGTTGGTAGGCAACCTTGATTTCGCCGTCAAGGCCAGCCTGATTGCCGAAAAACACGGCCGTCCGCTGGTGGTGCACCTGGGCCTGAACTCCAGCGGCATGAGCCGCAACGGCGTGGAAATGACCACCGCCGAGGGCCGCCGCGACGCGGTCGCCATCACCAAGGTGCCGAACCTGGAAGTGCGCGCGATCATGACCCACTTCGCGGTAGAAGACGCCGACGACGTGCGTGCAGGGCTCAAGGCGTTCAACGAGCAGGCACAATGGCTGATCAATGTTGCAGAACTCGATCGCAGCAAAATCACCCTGCATGCGGCCAACTCGTTCGCCACCCTGGAAGTGCCGGAATCGCATCTGGACATGGTTCGCCCGGGCGGTGCGTTGTTCGGCGACACGGTGCCGTCGCACACCGACTACAAGCGCGTGATGCAATTCAAGTCCCATGTCGCTTCGGTCAACAGCTACCCCAAGGGCAACACCGTGGGCTATGACCGCACCTGGACGCTGGGCCGCGACTCGAAACTGGCCAATGTCACCGTGGGTTACTCCGACGGTTACCGCCGTGCCTTTACCAACAAGGGTATCGTGCTGATCAACGGCCATCGCGTGCCGGTGGTGGGCAAGGTCTCGATGAATACCCTCATGGTCGACGTTACAGACGCGCCGGATGTCAAAAGCGGCGACGAAGTGGTGTTGTTCGGGCAACAGGGCAAGGCCGAAATCAGCCAGGCGGAAGTTGAAGACATCAACGGTGCATTGCTGGCCGACCTGTATACGGTGTGGGGCAACTCCAACCCGAAGGTCCTGGTCGAGAAGTAGGGCCTGCGTAGAGCTTGTAGAGACTCTGTTGCAGGTCAAGCCCTAGTGTGGGAGCTGTCTCTTATACACATCT